>JAOPUY010000007.1 GCA_025963265.1 Frankiales bacterium
AGGATGCCGAAGATGCCGAAGGCCTCCTCGTCGTCCAGGGCGCCGTCGGCCACGGCTTGGGCCGCCATCCCGATCATCGAGCCGGCGTAGGCGCTCGGATCCTGTCGAGCGCGGCCATAGGCGGCAACGAGGTCAGCCATGTTGAGGGGCATCTCACGATCGAATTGCCTGATCCTGGCCTCGGACACGAACCCGCTGATGCGCTCGACCGAGTTGTAACCGGCCTCCTTCAGCACCGGCGCGAGGTTGTCCGGAAGTCCCAAGATCCGAGCGACCATGACCATCGGGAGCGGTTCGGCGACCCGACTCATCCACTCGAACGCTTCGTCGGGCTGGGCGGCGGCCAGCTCGGCTTCCACCAGCTCGCGGAATTCCGGCTCCATCGCGAGCATGTTGCTCGTCGAGAGCTTCCGGCTGACGATCTTGCGTTGCCGTCCGTGGTCGGGCGGGTCGGCCGTCGCGAGCACACCGCGCCCTTGCGGCACCTCGCCCGAGACAGGCGCCCGTAGTCCGGGCTGGGCCCACTCGCCCTTATGCAGGAAGACCCCGGTGTCACTGGAGAAAATCTCGGGACGGGCGACGATGTCATAGATCAGGTCGGCCCGGGTGACCAGGTAGGTCCCGGTGCCCGGGACTTCGTGGACCGGATCGGTTTCCCGGAGCTGCCGGTAGTAGTCGTAGGGATCCTGGACGACGTCCAGGTCGAACAGGGGGTCCAGTTTCACGCTGCTCGACATCGGGACTCCTTTGGGTCGGCGTCATTTGGGCTTCCCTTGGCCCTCAGTGGTCAGGCCCGCGACGCTGGCGCACTCGCCACCATGCGCGTTAATGAGAGCACACTCGCCAGACTGAGGCAAGATTCAGTCTTCGTGTTGCAACGTGGAAACACCCGTTGACGTACTGCTCGCCTGGTCGCTACGTTGCCCAAACCCGCGGTGCCGACAACCATCGCGGCTACCCACCCCGGCCCCAGCCCGTCACGCCGGAAGTTTGAAGAATTCGCAGCTGGGCAACGCGATTCCGCTCCTCCACCTATCGTCGATAGACAGTGAGGTACACAGTGAGGCTCTACCAGATTGCCGTCGGCGTGACCGCGGTTGCGGTCGCGTTGACCGCGTGCAGTTCCTCCAAGAGCACGACTCCGAGCGCGCCGCCGGCTGGATCTTCGGCCGGCGTCAGCAGCAGCGCGGCCGCAGGCATCGCGCTCAAGGTCGGGGTCATCAACGACGCCAGCGGATCCGCGGCGTCCGGATCGACCACGACCGAGCTCGGTCTCAAAGCGTATGTGAACGCGGTGAATGCCGAAGGAGGTGTGAACGGCCACAAGATCGAGTACGTGCTGGGCGATTCGCAATCAACCCCGGCCGGTGCGCTGACCGCCGCGCAGAAGCTGGTGCAAAACGACAAGGTGTTCGCAGTGCTCAGCGCGTCGGCCTTTTTCTTCGGCGCCGAGCCGTACCTGCTGAAAGAGGGCGTCCCCGTCGTCGGCACGGGTTTCGACGGGCCGGAGTGGACGGACCCGAAGAACAGCAACATGTTCACCGCCAGCGGGGTGAACAACAACGCTGACGTCTTCACCACGGGCGGCAACGCGGTGAAGGTCATCGGTGGCACCGTCTGCGGGGCGGTCGGCTATCAAGAATCACCCAGCGCCGCCAAATCGGCCGCAGCGTTCGCGCAGTCCTGCGCGCATCAAGGGCTGTCTGCCGGATACGTCGCCCTGATCTCCTTCGGTAGCACCGACGTGGCACCCATTGCGCTCAAGATGAAGGCGGGCGGTGTGGACTCGATCTTCTTCTCAACCGTGCCCAGCACGGGATTCGCGCTCGCCGCCGCCCTGCGTACGGTCGGCGCCACGACCAAAGCGATCCTGTTACCGACCGGGTACGGCGGCGACCTTCTGCAGTCCTCAGCGGCGGTTCAGGCGGCCCAAGGCTTTTATTTCTCCAGCTCGCTGGCTCCGGTCGAACTGAACACCCCGGCCACCCAGAAGCTGCAGGCTCGGTTCAAGGCCGTCGGTGAGAATAACGGCCCTGGCTTTGCCGAAGCCACCGCGTACGAGGCGATGCTCGCCTTTGGCGCTGGCGTGACGGCCGCCGGTGACAACCTCACGCGTCAGAGTTTCACCGCCGCGTTGCGGAAGGTCGACAACTTCGACGCTGACGGATTGCTCGCCACGCCGACCGATTTCAGCGACTACGCACCGACCAAGCAGTGCTCGTACTACGTCAAGCTTTCCGGCAACAAGTTCGTCCCGGTCCAGGGGCTTGACCCGGTCTGCGGAGTCAAGGTCGGCGCTGGCTGACCGAGCGCGGTCGCCGTCGCTGAGACGCCCGTTCAGCTTGGCTGGTGCACGACCAGCACGCTGGACGCGGCGTGGGCGACCACGGCGGAGGCCACATTGCCGACCAGATGTCCCACCAGCCCGCCGTGGCGATGGGAGCCGATCACGATCAGGCTCGCCCCCTCGTCCTGGGCGGTCTTGACGATCCCCTTCCAGGTCGGCGCAGATTCGACAGCGAGGCTCCGCGCCCGGAAGCCCGCCTGCTCGGCCAGCGATGCTCCGTAGGCCGCGGTCTCTTCGGCCGCCTTGCGCACTTCCTGGGCCTTGTCGGCGTCGAAGTGCCGTTCGGTGACTGGCGTGAACCCGACGTCGGCTGGTTGCCACACGCAGACGACGACCGCCTCGCGTCCGGCGGCCAGCTGGGTGGCGGACTGGCCAATGGCCAACGCCGCGAGCTCGGAACCGTCGTAGGCGAAGATCACCGGACCGACGGACGTTCCTAGGGCTGATTCGGGGGAGGTCATGCGTCGGCACCTTCCAGCGCGGGAGTGTCAGCCGGCCGCTTGGGCCGAATTCGTTCTAGGAGCGGCGGCGAGTACCAGGCCGGCTCCACACCGTCGAGGAACCGGTCGATGTCCGGCACCTGCGGGCGGGCTCCGCTCACCGCGTAGATGATCACTCCGAGCGCGGCGCCTCCCAGGCAGAGGCCAAGGCCGATCCAGAGCGCGATGGCCGTGCCGTTCTCGAGATTGTTCGACGCGGTCGCGGCGAAGTAGGCGAAGATCGGCGCGATCATGAACGCGGCGACCGCGCGGAGCAACTCCACGATCGCGAAGATCCGCTGTAGTGCGAACGACTGCAGCGAGAAGCCAGCGACGAACAGCGCCGGCGCGACGGTGGCGCCGAGCCCGATCCCAGCCAACCCCGAGCCGAGCAGCGTCATAGCTTGGCTGGAGGGCACCTCGATGCGGAACACCGCTATGCCGGCGGCCAGGAAAAGCATGCCGACCAGCGGCAGGTAGTGCATCGCCTTGCGGGTGATGACGAATCCGAACGCGAGCGCGGTGATGATCGCACCGCCCAGCTCGGGTAGGTACAGCAACCCGATGTGGACCGGGCTGTACCGCCCGACCAGCACGGCCGCGGTGAGGCCGGTGGCCGACACCGCCGCCGCAGCGGCGAAGAGGGCGACGACGATGCCGGCGACCGGGATCGAGCTCTTGAGCAACGGCCGAACCGTCAGCAGCGGCGTCTTGGCCCGGTATTGGTAGACCACCAGCACGACGATGGCGGCTAGGCCGCCGAACAGCGGCAGCAGCACGATCGCGCTCACGAAGTTGTGGCTGGTGAGCTCCGACGCGCCGAAGAAGGCGGCCACGCAGCCGATCGCGGCCAGCGCGATCGCGGGTAGGTCGGTCGGCGAGTCGGGGTTGGCCGGCGGAGCGTCCTCAAAGGTCAGCAGCGCGAAAAGGAGCGCCAGCACCGCGATCCCGGCGACGATCCAAAACAGCGGGCGCCACGCGTGCGACTGGGCCTGGACGCCGCCGATGAACGGGCCGAGCGCCACCGCGCCGAAGATGCACATGTTCATGATCACGGCCGTGGTCCGGAGCTTGTCCTTCGGGTAGCCGATGGCCAGCGGCGGGACCGCGGCGATAAGCAGCATGCTGGTGCACAGGCCCTGGATGATGTGGCCGGCGATGTACATCCCGGCGTCCTGGGCCGACGCGGCCAGCACGGAGCCGATCACGAGCAGGACCGCGTAGCCGAGCAACATCCGGCGCTGCGGCAGGTGCTGAGCGAACTGGACGGCCAGCACGGTCCCCAACGCGTAGGCGGCGTTGCCGAGGCCCGAGCTGAGGCTCAGCGTCTGCGCGCTCATGTGCAGCTGGGCGCCGATGATCGGCGTGAGTGGCTCGAGGGCGGCGGATAGCGCCAGGTACGGGATCAGCGCGAGCATGACCATGACCGCGGTGGCGACGTACCGGCCGGCGAGTGGACCCTGGCGCATCAGCTCACCTCGTCCGGCGTCGGGAGGGGCGGCTGAGCGGACCAGGGCAGGTCGAACGAGTGGTACATCGGGTTTCCTTACGCATTGCTAGCGGAGCTCTGGCCGCGAAACGACGGTCCGGGCTCTAACCCCTCAAGCTTATAAGAAACCGGAGCCTAGCTCCGGTTACCTTTATCACGGTCGGCTGGGGTTCCTTACGCCGGTCGGAAAATCGGCCGCTCGCACTACTGTCGCGCAACTTCCTCACTTTCAGTTATAGCAGAGTGCGCTGG
>JAOPUY010000017.1 GCA_025963265.1 Frankiales bacterium
GTGGCCGTCGAGCGCGCGAAGGTCGATCCGACCGGTGTGGGCGATGGTTTTCGCGCTGGGTTGCTGGCCGCTCGCACCTGGGGTCTGTCCTGGGAGCGCTCCGCGCAGGTGGGCAGTCTGCTCGCCACTCTGGTGCTGGAGACGGTCGGGACTCAGGAATACGACGTGAAGCCTCAGGACTTCGCCGACCGGTTGGCCGAGTCCTACGGCGACGACGCGGCGGCCGAAGTGCTGCCGCTACTCAGTTAGACGGCCGCCCTGCTCGCTTTGCGAGCTGCCCGCCCCGCTCGCTTCGCGAGCTGCATGTCCCACACGCTTCGGGAGCCGTCCGCCGGCTTCTTCCTGACGTCTTTCTGACGTTGCCGGTTCTAACGCTGCCCCCTTCTGATGTTGGCCGCGGCTGGCGACTGCCTGCGACGGCTTGTTGTCGTCCACAGTCTTGCTTCTCGTCCACAGATCGCGGACTCGGCCTGAACCGATCAGGCGCGCGACAAGGATGGACGCATGGCCAGCGACCCCAGCGACCCCAGCGAACCCGGTGAGCCCGGTGAGCCCGGTGTACCCGGTGTTCCCGAGCCACCGGATGGGGCCGGGGGAGCCGTCGATTGGGCCTTCGCGGCGGAGGCCGCCGAAGCCGCCGCTGAGCGGCGCGAGGCGGCCAGCGAGCGGCTGTCGCGGCTCGCGGTGCTGGCCGCCGCCGACTTCGACCTCCTAGGCGAGGTCGGCCGGATTGACGCGCTGATCGAACTACAGACCGCGCAGGCCTGGCTGGACTCTCTGCAAGTCGAGCTGCTCGCGGCAGTCGCCGACCACGACCCCACGCCAGAACAATGGTCTCGCGAGGAGGTCGCCGCCGCCCTTCGGCTCTCGGCCGTCACCGCCGCCGGCCGGCTCGCCGATGCCGCGCTGATCGCCCACGACCTGCCCCAGACCCTCACCGCGCTCCGCGACGGCCGCATCACCGCTGCACACGCCCGCGCCGTCGCCGACACTGCAGCGGACCTGCCCGCGGCGGTACGCGCGGAACTCGAGCACCGGGTCCTGCCGAAGGCCGAGATCCAGACCCCGGCCCAGACCCGCCAAGTCTTGCGCCGGGCCGCGCTGCAGCTCGACCCCCGCGCCGCCGAGGAACGCCACCAGGCCGCCGCCGCGGACCGGCACGTCCGCCTGACCCCGGAGCCCGACGGCATGGCCACTCTGTCGGCCTACCTCCCCGCTCCGGATGCCCAAGCCTGTCTGTATGCCCTCAATCGCCTCGCCGCTCGTTCGGACCACTCGGCGTCCGGCGAGGGGGGTCTCGACCACGGCCAGGGCGCAGGGCGCACTGTGGGCCAGCGCCGCGCAGACGCCCTCACCGCCGCTCTGCTGGGCGGCGTCGAGGGCTCGACTGGCGAGGGAGCCACAGCTGGTCAGCCTCGCCGGCCGCGTCGACCGGTCGCTGAGGTCGGCGTGATCGTCGGCCTGTCCACCCTCGTCGGCCGCGATAGCGAGCCCGGCTGGCTCGAGGGTTACGGACCCGTCACCGCCGACACCGCGCGCCAATTGGCCCACGATCCGACCGGCACGTGGCGACGCTTGCTCGTCAACCCCTACGACGGCCAGCTGCTCGACTTCGGCCGTGCCACTTATGAGCCGCCCGCCGCCCTGCACGACCACGTGATGGCCCGCGACGGCACCTGCACTTTCTCCACCTGTCGGGTCGCGTCCCGCCGTTGCGACCTCGACCACATCACCCCTTACCCGGACGGCTCGACTAGTCCCGGCAATCTCCACGCTGCCCACCGCCGCCACCACAACGCCAAGACCCACGGCGGCTGGACCGTCCGCCGCGACGACTCGACCAACACCACCACCTGGATCAGCCCTCAAGGCCGCGCTTATCCCAGCCAACCCCCCGAACGCTGGAGCGTTCCGCCGCCATCGGACGCGCCCCGGGACGCGAACACCGATGCCAACTCGGCCCGACCGCCCGAAGCTCTCGCGGAAACGGCGTCTGAAGACTTGGCCGGAACGGCGTCTGAAGACTTGGCGGAGACGGCGTCTACGGACTTGGCCGAACCGTCATCCGACGACGCGGCCCAACCGGCATCCGAAGATGCCGCGGAACGGCGTCGCGATGAGCGGCGAGGATGACTACAGCGTCATCGGCGTCGCCGGAGCGCGACTGCCGCCGCCGTCACCCGGTCGAAGGTCACGCGTGGCAAAGCGGCGCCTTCGCGTCGCACCGCCGAGGGCCGCAACCGCAGCACGCGGTCCAACCGGACCTCGCTAGCGCGGTTCTCCCGATCCCAGCCCCCTGGGCCGACGTCGAGCCAGTGGCGTCCGGCCGCTGCCTCGGTGGCCGCGTCGCGGTTGTGATCCTTGCTGGTCAGCATCAACCCCAGCAGCATCCCGTCCAAGCGGCCGATGATCAGCACTGGGCGGTCCTTGCCCCGTCCATCGGCCTCCTCGAAGGGAACCCAGGCCCAGACCACCTCGCCGGGGTCGGCCACGCCGTCCGGATGGGGGGTATAGCTCAGCGCCGGCATCGGGGCGCCGGCCGGCAGGTCCCCGGGGTAGTCGCCGCCTCCGGCCGATGGCGGCTTCGGCGACCGATCGCGCCGGGTCCGAATCCAACGAAAGACCACGGGGGCTAGATCGCCACCGGGTACACCGGCTCGGGAATCTCCGGTCGGATGCGTCCCTCGACGAAGATGCCGTGCCAGATCATGAAGACCAGCAACGTCCAAATCTTGCGGGAGTAGTCGTGCGGCCCGGTTCGATGGGACTCGAGCAGCGCCAGCGCGGCCTGGGTGTCGATCAGGTGACCGGTGCCCGCCTCGCTGATGATCTGATGCGCCCAGTCATACATGACATCCTGCAGCCAGGGCCGGGTCGGCACCGGAAAGCCGAGCTTGGGCCGGTTGAGGACGTGCGCGGGAACGATCTCGGCCAACGCGCGGCGCAGCGCGTATTTGGTGGTCTCCTTGGTCAGCTTCTGCTCGACCGGGATCCGTGACGCCACCTCGAAGACGACCGTGTCCAGGAAGGGCACCCGCAACTCGAGCGAGTTGGCCATCGTCATCTTGTCGGCCTTCACCAGGATGTCGCCCCGCAGCCAGGTGAACAGGTCGATGTACTGCATCCGCGTCGAGTCGTCCAGATGACGGGTCGCCGCGTAGTGCGGCGCGGTGACGTCGGTGTAGCTCACGTCGGCCGAGTAGGTCTTCAGCAGGCCCGACTGGCGAAGTTCGTCGTCTCGGAAGATCCGGGCGTTGCCGTAGTAACGTTCCTCGATCCCGATAGCCGCACGACGCAGCAGGTCCTTGCCGCGCAGGCCCTCGGGCAGCCGGTTCGAGAACGCGCCCAGCAGCCGCCGCACCGGGTCGGGCGCCGCGGTGAGCCGTCGCAGTGAGATCGGCTCGCGGTAAATCGTGTAACCGCCGAACAGCTCGTCCGCGCCCTCGCCGGACAGCACGACCTTGACGTGTTTCCGCGCCTCGCGGGCGATGAAGTACAGCGGGACCAGCGCGGGATCGGCCACCGGGTCGTCGAGATACCAGATGATCAGCGGCAACGCGTCCATCATCTCCTGCGGCGTGACGACCCTGGTGACATGGCGCACGCCGATCGCGGCGGCCGATTCGGCGGCGACATCGATCTCGGAGAACCCGGCGCGCTCGAAGCCGGTGGTGAACGTGATCAGGTCCGGATTGTGCTGCTTGGCTAGCGCCGCGATCGCCGTCGAGTCGATGCCGCCGGACAGGAACGCGCCCACGGTGACGTCGGCCCGCATGTGCTTCTCGACGCTGTCCTCGAGCGCTTCGCTGATCTGGCGGTACAGCTTCTCCGGCTCGTTGACCGGCTTGATCGCGAAGTCGGGGTGGAAGTACCGGTGGGGACGCACCGGCTCGCCCGGCCGCATCGTGAAGTAGGTACCGGACTCGATGCGCCGGATCTTGGTGTGCATCGACGCCGGCTCCGGAACGTACTGGAGCGTCAGGTAGTTCTGCAGCGCGGTGGTGTCGACCTGGGCGGCGACCTCGGGCCCGGCCACGTCGAGCAGCGACTTCTTCTCGCTGGCGAAGAACGACCC
>JAOPUY010000020.1 GCA_025963265.1 Frankiales bacterium
AGCCGCTACTTCTTGGCCTTCTTCTTTCCGGCCATGGTCTTCTTCGGGCCCTTGCGGGTGCGGGCGTTGGTCTTGGTGCGCTGCACGTTCACCGGCAGCCCGCTGCTTTGCAGCAGACACAGGTAGAAACCGATCTCGATCTTGCGGCGGATGTCGGCGGCCACCTCGCGGCGGAGTTCACACTAGACCTTGTAGTTGCCGTCGATGAAGGACCGGAGCTTGACCAGGTCCTCATCAGTCAGGTCGCGCGCGCGCAGGTCCGGGCTCAGCCCGGTGGCCTCGATGGTTGCCTTCGCGCGGGTCGGTCCGACGCCGTAGATGTAGGTGAGTGCGATGATCAGCCGCTTCTCGCGCGGCAGATCGACACCAGAAAGACGTGCCATGTGGGGCAATCTCCTTCGTTTCTTCGGAGGTCTTGTGCGTATCCGTCCGGTCGTGCCCTAACAACCGGCCCAGGCCTCCGACCCGGGGTGGCTCGGCTCGCGGCTGAAGATCAGCGGCGAGCAGAGAGGAGTACGCGTGCTGGGGTGGTGCGGTGAAGCGGGTGAATCAGCCCTGGCGCTGCTTGTGGCGCAGGTTGTCGCAAATGACCATGACTCGACCGTGACGACGAATGACCTTGCACTTGTCGCAGATCGGCTTGACGCTGGGCTTGACCTTCACGGTCTAACTCCTGGATTGTGCGCGACGGACCCGGATGGGACGGGCCGTCTGAACTCGGCTGGCTTGTTGCTGGTTACTTGTAGCGGTAAACGATCCGACCGCGGGTGAGGTCGTAGGGCGAGAGCTCCACGACAACCCGGTCCTCAGGAAGGATCCGGATGTAGTGCTGACGCATCTTTCCGCTGATGTGAGCGAGCACCTTGTGTCCGTTGCTGAGTTCCACTCGGAACATCGCATTGGGCAGTGGCTCGACCACGCGGCCTTCGACCTCGATGGCCCCGTCTTTCTTGGCCATATCCTCCGCTTTTCGTTTGGTGGAAAACTGTCTGGTACTGGGATGTCGCTGGATGACGCTGCCTGCTGATCGAACGCAGCGTGAGCAGGCACCGAGATGCCGATCGACAATCCACGTCCAGCGCTTCCGAAGAGGGCCGATCTCTGCTCGCGGCCACAGCGAGCGTTCCCAGATTGCAGGACATAGAAACCGGCGGCATGCGCCAACCGGTGAGTCTACGTCGTCCTAGAGGTCATTGCCAAAACAGCGCCGACCCGGGCCTTCGACCGGCGCGACCGGAGTTGCTCAGCCGCTCTTGGGGTCCGACTCGGGCGGGCTGGCGATCGCGTCCCGCAGCGACTCGATCGCGTCATCGGAGGGTGAGACCGCCTGCTCGTTCGCGCGCTGCAGCTCCTCATAGACCTCTTGACGGTGCACCTGCACGGAGCGCGGGGCGTCGATGCCGATGCGGACGGCGTCACCGCGGACCTCGAAGACGGTGACGGTCACGTCGTCGCCGACGACGATGCTCTCGCCTACACGGCGGGTGAGGATCAGCACAACGTCGCTCCAGCCGGCCGCTCGGTTCCCCGCACAAGCTATGGCAGGGCTTGATCGCCTAGGCTAGCTTGCCGCTGCGACCAACGGTGCACGCAGGGGCAGTGTCGGGTCGTTCAACACAATCTGCAGGGCTTGGCCCGACTCAGCAACCAGGACGATAGGCGCTAAAAGGTTCGCGGTCGCGTCGGCCAGGCCGTCGCGGACCGAGACGATGACCAGGACTTGCAGCTCGGCGTCCTCGCCCAAGCCCAGCGAGGCGACATCGGCGACGCTCACCTCGGGCTGATAGTCCGGGAAGAACGCGGCCGGCGGGATCACCACGAACCGCAAGGACGGGGTGCTCAACGAGCGGAGGGTGAACAGCACGCCCTCCGGGTCGATGGCCGAGAACAGGAACTGCCGCTCCTGCGGGAAGCCGGGGATGGGCTCTACGAACTCCACCACCAGCCCGCGGGCCGCGTCAGGCTGCACAGCAGAGTCGGAAGACGAGCCGGGGGCCATAGTCGTCACGCTCACTTCAGGAAGTCCAACAGGGATACCGACTGCACCTTGGCAGTGGTGGCCAACGCCGCCTGATAGGCCGTGTTCGCCGTGGTGACCTGGATGGCCATGCTAGCGAGGTCGATGTCCTGCAGGCCCGACAATTGAGTCTTGATGGAAAGCTGGCTGGACGCGCTCGCCGTCTGGGCGTTTTGCACCCGTTGGTAGATCGCGCCCTCTTGGCCCTGAGCGGCGCTGACCTGCGCCATCGAGCTGTCCAGGGTGTTCAGGTCGGCGCTCAGGTTCGAGCTGTTGGAGCGCAAGTCGCTGGAGACGGTCGAGAGCACGTCGAACAGGTTCGAGCCGTTGGCCCCGTAGACGTCGGTTCCGATGGAGTTGACGGTGGCGGTGGAGTTCGGCCCGATGGCTCGATCGATGGTGCCGCTGTCGCCGACGTAGGCCCCGGTGGAGTCGAAGGCGACCGTGCCGCTGGTCGTTCCGCCGAACAGCGGGCGTCCGGAGTAAGTGGTGTTGGCCAGCGCGAGCAGCGAGCTGCGGATCTGGTCGACCTGGTCGGCGATGGCGCTGTTAGAGCTGCCGGTGTTGGCGCCGGTGTTCAACCCCTGCAAGACCAGGGTGCGGACCTTCTGCAGCTGGGTCGTCGTGCTCGAGAACGCCGTGTCGGCGGCGCTCAGCCAGCCGATGGCGTCGGAGGCGTTGGACGTGTACTGGTTCGAGCGCTGCAGCTGCCCGCGGAGCGCCAGCGCGCTCGCGGTGCCGGCCGGGTCGTCGGACGGCTGGGTGATGAGCCGGCCCGAGGACATCTGCGACTGCAACTGCGCGAGCTTCGAGGACGTCGATTGAACGCCCTGCAGGGCCGCGGCGTAGGCGGAGCCTTCGGTGACGCGCATGGCTTAGAGTCCCACCGTTCCCGTGTGATTGATCAGCTGGTCGAGCATCGAGTCGATTGTCGTGAGGACCCGAGATGAGGCCTGGTAGGCCCGCTGGAAGGTCAGCAGGTTCACCGTCTCCTCATCGATCGAGACGCCGGAGACCGACTGCTGCTGGGCGTCCAGGCTGGTCGCGACCGAGGCCTGCACGGTGGCGGTCTGGCTGGCCGAGGCGACCGCCGAGCCGAGGCCGCTGACCAAAGTCGCGTACTGGGCGTCGGCGCCGGTGGTCGAGGCGCCCATCCCGCCCAGGGCCGCGGCGTTCGAGCCGTCCAGGTTGCCGCCGGCGGTGCCCGAGGCGGCGAGTTTGGTCGGATCGGTGATGGCCACCGTGATGGTCGCCGCCGTGGTCCCGGAGAACAGCGGGGTGCCTGGGGTGCCGCTCAGGTCATAACCGGCGGCCTGCGCCGAGTTGACGTCGCCGGCCAACTTCGAGGCGATCGCGTCGAGCTGGGCTGAATAGCCGGGGAGCGTGGTGTTCAGCGTGTCGATGTAGGCCTGGGCGCTGCCGCCCACGGTCGAGGCGGCGTTGCCGCCGACGGTGAGCTGATTGCCCGCGGTGACGGCCACTGTGTTGGCGCTGCCGCCGGAGACCAGCGTCTGCCCGCCCAGGCTCACGCTCGCGCTGCCGTCGGCCTGAATCGTCGTCTGCACGCCGCCGAGGTTGGCCAGGGTGAGCAGCAGGGAGTCGCGCTGGTCGTCCAGGGCGTTGTGATTGGCTCCGGTCGCGGTCGAGATGGAGATCGCCGAGTTGACCTTGGCCAGCGAGGCGGCGGCGGTGTTGATGTCGGTGGCGTTCTGGTTGAGCTCGCTGGTGGCGGCCTGGGTCAGCGAGGTGATGGCCGCGCTGGTCGAGTTCAGGGTGGTGGTCACGGTGGTGGCCGCCTGCAGCACCACCGAGCGGGAGGCTGAGTCCCCGGGGTTGTTGGCCAGCGCCGACCAGGAGTTCCACATGGTGTTGAGCTGCTCGGCCAGGCCGCTGTCGCTCGGCTCGTCGAAGAGCGCCTGCACGCCTGACACCTGGGCCGAGGCGGTCTGGGCGTAGTTGTTGACGCCGTGCTCGGTGCGCACCCGGCCGTCGAGGATCGGATCGTCGATGCGGGTGGTGCCGGAGATCTGGACGCCGGTGGCCGCGCTCTGGGTCGCGTACAGCGAGGGCACGCCGGAGGCCGGTCCGACCGCCGCGAAGTCCGCGCTCTGCCGGCTGTAACCGGGGGTGTCCGCGTTGTTGATGTTCTGGCCCGTCACGTCCAGGCCGTACTGCTGCGCGGACAACGCCTGCGAAGCGCCGATCAGGCCGCCGAAAGCGCTACTCATGACTGCTCCCCTCCATCGCTGCGGTCCGGACGCGGGCTCATGCCTGCTCGTCGACGATCATCGGGCGAGGCGCGGTCTGGGAGGTGACCCCGCGGGCGTCGTAGGTGTCGACCGACTCGGTCATCGCCAGCAACGTCTCCCGCGCGGCGCGGGCGCCGGCTCCGAGGATCTTGCGATTCTCATCCGCCGCCTGCTCGATCTGCACGACGAGGCCCAACAGCACCTCGCGGTGCTCGGTGAGGATGCCGCGCCAGGGCTCGTCGGCCAGGCCGGCCAGCTCCGCCAGCGTCAAGGCGTCATCGCGGCCGAAGGAGGCGGCGACCACGTCGACCTCGGCCGCCCGAACGACCTCGATGCCGCGTAGCTGGGCCACGACGGCCTCGATCTCGCGGTTGGCCGGAGCCAGCCAGCGAGTTTCGCCGGACGCGACGATGAGCCGTTCCTCGACGAGCTTGAACAGCAGCAGCTCGAGCGCCTCGCGCTCTTGCCACAGCAGAGATGACACCTCGGAGAAGCTCATAGACGTACTTTCCGTCGTCGCGAACATCTGGTTACACACTCCTATCGGATCTGCGAAACACATCGGCAACGCGCCGCGCGACCTTAGAGAGACACCTCCTATTCGTGGCGTTATTTAGCGCACCTAACTACCGCCCGCGATACGTGGGTTAACGCGTGGTGCGGATGGGATTTGGTATGACGCCGATCGTCGGTCGCGTTCGGTAGTCGGTCCGGCCAGGTCAGACCCCGCATGATTACTTACAGCTATGTAATTCGCTCCAGCAGGGTGACCCAGGCCTCATACCCAGGGTGAGAACGGGATTACCGAGGGTTGCGGCCGACCTCTTCCGACGGTCTAGAGCCCCGGTGCCGAGCCTCCGTGGAGCGCATCATCGAGCCCGGCTATGCCCCATGTTTGCTGGGCTAGATGCCGTTCTCGG
>JAOPUY010000372.1 GCA_025963265.1 Frankiales bacterium
CCGAGGTCCTTGCCGTACGACGTGGAGTTCTCGCTGACGAGCACCAGCTCGCGGACGCCGGTCGAGGCCAGCCACTGCGCCTCGGCGAGCACCTCGTCGGGGGTGCGGGAGACAAACGCGCCGCGGAAGGACGGGATGGCGCAGAACGTGCAGCGCCGGTCGCAGCCCGAGGCGAGCTTGAGGTAGGCCACGGGCGAGTCGTCCAGCCGTTTGCGGGCGGCCGTCGGGCCCCACTGATGGCCGGGCACCGCGACCTCGTTGACCGCCTGGGGACGGCTGGCCGGGCTGATCGGCAGCAGCGTCCGCCGGTCGGCCGGGTGGTGCGGGGCGATCGAGCGACCGGCGAGCACGTCGTCGAGCCGCTCGTCGATGGCGGCGTAGGAGTCGAAGCCGAGGATGGCGTTGGCCTCGGGCAGCGCGTCGGAGAGCTGGTCGCCGTAGCGTTCGGCCAAGCAGCCCACCGCGACGACCTTCTTGCCGCCGTCGGCCGCGGCGAGCAGGGTGTCGATCGAGTCCTTCTTCGCGGAGTCGATGAAACCGCAGGTGTTCACCACGACGACGTCGGCGTCCTCGGACTCGGTCAATTGCCAGCCGCGGGCGGCCAGCGTGCCGGCTAGCTCCTCGGAGTCCACTTCGTTGCGGGCGCATCCCAGGGTGACCAGCGCGACGCTCCGCGGTCGCGTGCGGGCGGGATCACGCTCAAGCGAAGGGGGCACAGGCTGAGATTACCCGCCAGCGCGGGTCGATAGTCTCTGTGGCGTGACTGAGACGAACGACGAGACAGTTCGGGGGCTCGCGCTGGTGCGCCGCGCCCGGACGGCGGACGTGCCGGGCATCAAGCAGCTCATCGACACCTACACCGGCGAGCGGCTGCTGCTGGCCAAGGACACCGTCACCCTGTACGAGACGATTCAGGAGTTTCGGGTGGTGGAGCTGGACGGCGCGATCATCGGCTGCGGCGCGCTGCACGTGTTGTGGGAAGACCTCGGCGAGATTCGCACCCTCGCGGTCTCCCCCGACCACCGCGGGCACCGGATCGGCGACGGGCTGCTGAATGAATTGATCATCGGCGCGCGGTCGATCGGGCTGAGCCGGCTGTTCGCGCTCACCTTCCAGACCCGCTTCTTCGGGCGGCACGGCTTCGTCGAGATCGAGGGGACGCCGGTCGAGCCGGAGGTCTACTCGGAGCTGCGTCGGTCCTACGACGCTGGCATCGCCGAGTTCTTGGACCTCGAATACGTCAAGCCGAACACCTTGGGCAACTCGCGGATGCTGCTGACGCTCTGAGAGTTGGCGTTGGAGTTGGAGTCGGAGTTGGCGTTGGCGTTGAGGTTGCGGCCAGACCCCGCGTACTCCGGGCGGCCGGAGTTCGCTCCTCGTCAAGTTTGGTCTAAAGTCTCAACTACTACTTGAAAGTCCCGCGTGTCACATCAGCAACAGCGGTTCTTTCTCGTACCTTCTGTATCGGAGGTGTTGCCAATGACCGTGTTCCAGCTCAATCGACCACAGCCCACCGTTCTTGCGCCGACCGTCACTCAGCCGACCGCACTGGTGGACCGACCCGGCCGGCACGCGTCCGATGCCCGGGCACGACTGACCATCCGCCGGATGTTCTACATCGCCCGTCACATCGGACGCTGAGAGCAGTCGACTCGGGATACCGCTTAGTCCCACGTGAGAGGGGTCCAGCCGCTACCAGCGGCGGGACCCCTCTTTCGCATGTCCGAGCTCGCCCGAAGCCGGGCGCCTCGGACGCCTCGCAGTTCAGCTGCGGTCGGCGTAGGCGACGATGTTGTCTTCGTAACTGCCGGTCGCTGGGTCGAACGGGCCGCCGCAGGTGATGAGCACGAGACGGCCGCCGCCGGCGGTCTGGCTGAACGTCCCGGCCGGAATTCCGCTCGACTTGGGATAGGTCCGCACCGCCGTGACCCGGTAGCGCAGTTCCGTCCCGGCCTCGGCGACGTCGATCACGTCGCCGAGCCGAGCGTCCGGCAACTCAGCTAGCGCACCGCTCACTCCGGCGTAATTGACGTGCCCCACGACCACGATCGTTCCTTGGCGGGCGCCCAGCGCGGCGCCGTCGGCCCACCAGCCCAGCATCCGCGGATCGGCCGGCACCTGCATCACCCCGTCGACCGCGTCGACCGTGGTCAGAGCGGCATGCAGCCCGAGCCGGTCTAGCCGCAAGGTCGCTCCGGCCGGCAACGTCTTCGGAGCGGTAGCTCTCCCGGCCGCGGCCGAACCTGGGGCGGCCGCGACTGCGCCCAGCCCAGCCGGGGCGGAGCCAGCCGGGAGGGAGCCAGCCGGATCCGCCCCGAGGTTCACTACTGGAACCGAGCGGAAGGCGGCTGTCCCGGACGCGCCCCCCAGGTCGCCAACGGCGACCATGGCCAGGGCCGCGGCGAGCAGCACCGCGCCCACGATCAGGAAGCCTCGACCGAGGCCCAGACCCCGTCCGCTGGCTCGCGTCCCATGAGTCATGAGCGGCGCCGGACTCTGACCATCATGGCTCCCCCGATGAGTGCCGATCCGGCGCCGGCGAGGCCGAGAAGCTCCGCTAGCGACGCGCCGTCGCTCCCGCCCGTCGCCCCGGCCGGGCTCAGGCGGGCGTTGCCGGCCGGAACCGCGATAGTCGGCGGCCGGACGCTGCTCGCGGTCGGCGAGGCCACCGGGAACGCACTGGCCCCGGGGTCCAGCGTCGGCGCGGACGTGGCGGTGACGGCTGGGACCGGGGCGGCGGTCGCGGCGGTCACCGAGACGGTCGGCGCCGGGGTGACCGCCATCGCGGGCGCAGCCAGACCGAGCCCCAAGCCGCTGCCAGCGAACACGAGGATTCCGGCCAGGGTGGTGGTGCGGGAACGAGACGGCACGATGATCTCCTGAATGGTGCGGCGAGCGCCGGTTGCGCTCGGCTACGGCACTCACACGCGGACGGCCCGCTTCTCGTTGCACCGTCGGCCGATTCAGCGCCGTTGGCTCGCCGGACTGGCCGCGTGCGCTCACCTAGCTGGGCTGGCCGTCACAGTCCGTACCGCCGAGACCGTGGCGCTCGGCGCCCCGATGCTCGGGCGTGCTTCTGAGGGGCTGGCCGACGGCGTCGCCGCCGCTGTGGTCGCCGCACCGGGGTTCGTGAGCGACGGAGCCGGTGTCGCAGTCGAGCGGTCGGGCGGTTGTGACACGCTCGGGGTTGCGGTGCCTGAGGGTTCGGTCGCGCTCGAGGAAACGGACGGAGCGGTCGAGCTGGTTGCGGTCCCGGGTTCGATGCGCGTCGGCGAGTGGCCGCGGTGGATGAGCAGCAGCGGCGCCAGCACCAGGATGAGCACCGCGGCCGCCGCTAGCAGCGGCCCGACCACCATCAGCCGGCGATGGTCGGGGCGGTCCGCCTGGGCGCGTAGCTCGGGACCGCTGAGCTCCGAGTGAACCTGCTCGGCTCGGCTCGAGAGCAGCCGCCGCAGCCGGGGCTCTAGGTCGTCGTCAGTCATCAGTGCTCCCCTGATCGGCCGGCGTCGGCCCGGGCCGATCGTTCGGCGGCTGCGCGATCGCCGCGCGGAGATTGGCCAGACCCCGGCTGACGTGGGCTCGGACCGTCCCCTCGCGGCAGGACAGCGCCGTCGCGATCTCAGCGTCGGTCAGTCCCTCGTAGTACCGAAGCACCACGGCCGCGCGCTGTTGCCCGGGCAGCTCTTGCAGCCGCGCCCACAAGACCAGGTCGGAATCATCGGCCCACGGGTCCTCGGTGTGCTGCTCGAGCACCTGCCGCTCGACCGGGTGAATGTGCCGGGTGCTCCACCGCCGCCGCCACGACAAGTGCTCGTTCGTCACGCTGCGGCGGACGTAGGGCAGCGGATCAGCCAAGCGGTCCCACCGCGGATAG
>JAOPUY010000031.1 GCA_025963265.1 Frankiales bacterium
ACCCGAGCGGACCCCACGCACCAAGATGCGGGTCTTCTTCGCTGTGGCGCTGTTGGCGCTGGTGGCCGACATCATCAGCAAGGTCTCGATCGTCGCCACGGTCAAGCCCACCGATCAGCCGGTTCGACTGCTGGGCGGGGCGCTCTACATCGTCCAAGCCCGTAACAGCGGGGCCGCCTTCTCGGTCGGCACCGGCGCGACCATCGCGCTGACCGTCGTCTCGCTGGTCGTGGTCGTGATCATCATCCGGGCGGCCCGCCGGCTGACCTCCGCGCTCTGGGCCGTCTCTCTCGGGTTGGTCCTGGGCGGAGCCCTTGGCAACCTGACGGATCGGATCTTCCGGGCGCCCTCGCCGGGCAAGGGCCACGTGGTCGACTGGATCTCGCTGTTCTCCAGCGACGGCCACGTCTGGCCGATCTTCAACATTGCCGACTCCTGCATCTGCGTCGGCGGGGCGCTGGCCGTGCTGCAGTCCCTGCGTGGCGTCGACTTCAACGGCCGCCGAGCGCTGCACGCCAAATCGGGCGGCGACGGGCCGAGCGCCACAACCGAGCCGCAGGACATCGGCCGGACCGACGCCAATGGCTGAGACCCGGCTGATGCCGGTCCCGGACGGGTTGGACGGACTGCGCCTCGATGTCGCCTTGTCCCGGCTGTTCGGGCTGTCGCGGACCGCGGCCGCGGATCTGATCGACGCGGGCTCGGTCTCGTTGGACGGGTCGAACCCGCAACGCTCGGAGAAGGTCCACGGCGGGTCCTGGCTCGAGATCTCGATCCCCGACCCGATCGATCTGGCCGCCGCGCCGCCGCTGGCCGTCGACGGCATGCGGATCCTCTACGACGACGAGGACCTGGTGTTCGTCGACAAGCCGGTCGGCGTCGCGGCCCATCCGACGATCGGCTGGGAGGGCCCCACCGTCTCCCAGGGCCTGGCCGCGCTCGGAATGCGAATCTCGACCTCCGGGGCGCCCGAACGCCAGGGCATCGTGCACCGCCTGGACGCCGGAACCACCGGGGTCATGGTCGTGGCCAAGAGCGAGCGGGCCTACACGGCGTTGAAGCGGGCGTTCAAGGAGCGCACGGTGGAGAAGCTGTACTCGGCGCTGGTGCAGGGCCACCCCGACCCCAGCAGCGGCACCATCGACGCGCCCCTGGGCCGGCACCCCTCCTCGGAGTGGAAGTTCGCCGTCGTGGCCGGCGGCCGCGATTCGGTCACCCACTACCGGACGGTCGAGGCCTACCGGGCCGCCTCGCTGCTCGATGTGCACTTGGAGACCGGCCGGACGCATCAGATCCGAGTGCACATGGCCGCGCTGCGGCACCCGTGCTGCGGCGACGCCCTCTACGGAGCCGACCCGGTGCTGAGTCGGCACCTAGGCCTGAGCCGGCAGTGGCTACACGCCCGCTCGTTGGGCTTCGTCCATCCGAGCACGGGGGAGCAGATCACCGTCACCTCGCCGTTTCCGGCCGACCTGCAACACGCTCTGGACGTCCTCGAGTCCGAGGCTTAGACCTCGGTCGGTTTCCGAGCGTTCTAGTCGCCGGCGACAGAAACGCTCCGAAAGGCGCCTAGTTGGAGCCGGGGGAGCCGCCGGCCACGGTGTAGGACCAGACCTCGCTGTGCACGCCGACCGGACGCTGCGTCGGCTCCGCACTGGCCGCCGCCTCGGAGCGGTGACCGTGGGCGAAGGCCGGTGAGGCGACCCAGGCGTTGAAGGCGTCCTCGTCGCGCCAGCGGGTCATCACGAGCCAGGTGGTGCGGTCATCGGTCGGCTTGAGCAACTCGAAGCCCTCGAAGCCGTCCGCGTTGTCGACGGCGCCGGCGCGAGCGGCAAAGCGCTTGGCCAGCTCGTCGCCGCTGTCGCTGGCCACGGTGATCGCGTTGATCTTGATGATTGACATGGGACCAGTTTCGCACCTCGCCGGTGTGCTTCGACGCCGAGTCTCAACCGGTGGTTTAGAGACACGCCGAGACACGCCGGACGATGCCTGCGGTGTCGTACCCACGGTGCAGAATCGTCTTCGCTGGTCAGCCCGTTCGAGGGGCGCCACCTGAGCCGAGAAGAGGGCCGTTTTATGTCACTTGGACGTCACGCGTGAGCGGCCCGACGGAGACCGGCACGGGGCGCAATGACTCGTTCGTGCACCTGCACAACCACACCGAGTACTCGATGCTCGACGGCGCGGCGCGGCTCAAGGACCTGTTCGAGACGACCGCCGAGATGGGCATGCCGGCGCTGGCCATGACCGACCACGGCAACGTGTTCGGGGCTTATGACTTCTACTCCAAGGCCAAGGACGCCGGAGTCAACCCGATCATCGGCATGGAGGCCTACCTCACGCCGAACACGCACCGGGGCGACCGCACCCGGGTCAAGTGGAACGCCGGCGGCGACGACGACGTGTCCGGCGGCGGCGCGTTCACCCACATGACGATGCTCGCCGAGACCACCGAGGGCATGCACAACCTGTTCCGGCTGTCCTCCCGCTCCAGCCTCGAGGGCTTCTTCTACAAGCCCCGCGCCGACCGGGAGCTGCTCAACGACTACGCCAAGGGCCTGATCGCCACCACCGGCTGCCCGTCGGGTGAGATCCAGACGTGGCTGCGAATCGGGAATTACGAAAAGGCCGTCGCCAGCGCATCGGAGTTCCGCGACATCTTCGGCGAGGGCAACTTCTTCGTCGAGATGATGGACCACGGCCTCGGTTTCGAGACCCGGGTGATCCCGGACCTGATCCGGCTGGCCAAGGACCTCGGGCTGCCGATGGTGGCCACCAACGACCTGCACTACACCGACCCGGCGGACGCCGACACCCATGAGGCGTTGCTCTGCGTGCAGTCCGGCAAGACCCTGGACGACCCCAACCGGTTCAAGTTCGACGCCCGCGACTTCTACGTCAAGTCGCCTCGGGAGATGCGCGAGCTCTGGGATGGCAAGTACCATCTCCGCGAGGCCTGCGACAACACGCTGCTGATCGCCGAGCGCTGCGAGACCGGCTTCGACACCGAATCGTCGTAAATGCCGAAGAACCCGCT
>JAOPUY010000045.1 GCA_025963265.1 Frankiales bacterium
GCGGACTGAGGTCACAAGACGCTCCTGGTCGCTGACACGCGGCGTTACACCGCGGGTGGACGTGGCACCGACGCCCACCGCTCTTTGAGGGTTCCGGTCGCTCCCATTCATAGGGGGCGATGCCGGCCCCCTCACTGGTTTTCACCACTGTCAGGGACCTCCCGGGTGGCGCGGAGACAGCCCGTTCCACCTGCTCAGCACGCTACGTCCAGCGCTCTGCTGGGCGCCACGCCACGCCGAAAACCTGAGGTTTCACTCGGGTGAACATCGCGCGTCCGAGGGCGCCGACGCCGTCTGGTTGCTCGCGTTTGCCTTCATTGGGCGCACCAGATCGACGGGAATCACGCGGTTGTGCTTTTGCCCATACCGGCCGGCCTCAGAAGGGCCCCTCAGTTGCCGAAGCGACGCTGCCGCTCGGAGAAGTCGCGCAGCGCGCGCAGGAAGTCGATCTTGCGAAAATCGGGCCACAACGCGTCGCAGAAATAGAACTCCGAGTGCGCCGACTGCCAGAGCAGGAAGCCCGACAGGCGCTGCTCCCCCGACGTCCGGATCACCAGGTCGGGATCGGGTTGGCCCTTGGTGTACAGGTGATCGGCGATGTGCTCGACGTCGATGATCTCGGCCAACTCCTCGATCGAGGTGCCGGCCTGCGCGTGCTCCTGCAGCAGCGAGCGGACCGCGTCGGCGATCTCGCGCCGCCCGCCGTAGCCGACGGCCAGGTTCACGGTCATGCCCGGCTTGTCGGCCGAGCGCTCGCAGGCCGCTTTGAGCGCGGCCGCGGTCGAGGCCGGCAGCAGGTCCAGCGCGCCGACGACGTTGACCCGCCAGGGGGTGTCGGCGGCCGACAACTCATCGGCGACCCGCTCGATGATGGCCAACAGCGGCAGCAATTCGGCCGGGTCGCGGTGCAGGTTGTCGGTGGACAGCAGCCAGAGCGTGACGTGCTCGACGCCAGCCTCGGCGCACCAGGTCAGCACGTTGTCGATGTGGTGGGCGCCCACGACGTGCCCGTGGTTCACATCGGCCAAGCCAGCGGCCCGGGCCCAGCGCCGATTGCCGTCCAACATGACGGCCACGTGCCGCGGACCGGTGCGGTGCTGGAGCTTCTTGCGCAGGCGTCGCTCATAGACGGAATAAACCGCGCCACGAACGTCCACGAGAAGAAAGGTTAGACCTGTTCTGCCCGATTCCGCGCGCGACCTCGGCCACAAGCTAGGCACCGCCTGAGCATGCGCGGACAATTCAGCCGCTGTGCTTTTACCGGTAACCGAGGGCCACTAGCTTTAACGCAATGACCAGTGCCCTGCCCGACCTCGCGGTGGCCCCGCACGGACGGCTCTCGGAATTGGTCAAGCCTCGGATGCGCGGCTGGCTGCACGCCTACGCCGCCGCCGTCTCGATCCTCACCGGCGCGAGTCTGATCACAGTGGCCGCCGTCCTGGGCGACCCGAACGCCGGCTGGTCGACGGGGGTGTACGCCGCCACGGTCTCGCTGTTGTTCGGAACCTCGGCGCTCTACCACCGGCGCGGCTGGTCGGCTCAGGCCCATCAGATCATGAAGCGGCTCGACCACTCGATGATCTTCGTGTTCATCGCCGGTTCGTACACGCCGTTCGCGGCGCTGACCTTGCCCAAGACGTCCTCGATCGCCGTCCTGGTGGTGGTCTGGACGGGCGCGGCGTTCGGCGTGGCCCTGCAGACGAGCTGGCCGGACGCCCCCCGCGCGCTGTCGGTGCCGCTCTACGGAGCGCTGGGCTGGGTCGCGGTGTTCCTCGTGCCCGAACTGCTGCACCACTACGGGATCGCCACGTTCACCCTGATCGCCGTCGGCGGCGTGGTCTACACGCTCGGCGCCCTGGCCTACGCGTTCAAACGGCCAAACCCCTACCCGGGCACGTTCGGCTACCACGAGGTCTTCCACGCCTGCACCTTGATCGCCGCGACCTGCCACTACGTGGCGATCTGGCTCGCCATCTTCGCCTGAGCCGCCTAATCCGCGAGGCCCGGGCTCAGACCGGCTCGACCGTCCCCGATTGCGCGGAGCGCAGCGCGGCCTCGATCACCCGAAGCCCGGCGATCGAGTCGGCCGGATCGACCGGGACGGGCCCATCGCCCCTCATGGCCGCGGCCATCTCCCGATAGAACTGGACGTAGTCGCCGTCGGCTGAGACCACGGGCTGCCATTGCTCGCCGGCCCCGATTCGCCCATAGGCCTGCTCGGACTCCCGGCCCCAGGGCCGCTGACTGACGGCGTCGAGCGTGGGAGGCAGTATCGAGTCGGCCGCGGGCCGATGACCGGCCAGCAGGGCCTCCTCCTGGGGGTCCATACCGTGTTTGACGAACGCGCCGGCACTGCCGAGGACGCGGAAGCGCGGGCCGGCGTCCGCGGCGACAGCGCTCATCCACAGGTGACCGATCACGTCGCCGCTGGCGTGCAAGGCGAGAAACACCTCGTCGGGCGCCACCGCGCCCGGACGGCGCCGACCGATTTCGGCGTACACCGAGGTCGGGACGGCGAACAGCGCGATGTACTGATCGATCAGGTGGCTCCCGAGGTCGTACAACAGGCCGCCGGCCTCAGCGGGATCGGCCGACTCCCGCCAGTTCTCGCCGACTACCGGCCGCCAGCGTTCAAACCGCGACTCGAAGCGGTGAACCAACCCGAGCCGGCCACTGCTCAGCACGCTCTGCACGGTCCGGAAGTCGGCGTCGAAGCGCCGCGACTGGAACACCGACAACACCCCGCCGGTCGAGTCGGCCGCAGCCACCACCTGCTGGGCTTGGGCCGCGGTGGGCGCGAACGGTTTGTCGACGACCACGTCGTGACCGGCTTCCAGCGCGGCGATCGCCAGCTCAGCGTGGCTGGAGTTCGGGGTGGCCACCACGATCAGGTCGAGGTCCGCGCGGCCGATGAGGCTCTCGGCCGAGGCCAGCACCTCGGCGTCGGGGTATTCCGCGCGGACCTGGGCCGCGCGGTCGGGGCTGCCGGTGGCCACCGCCGCGACCTCGAAGCCCGCCGCCTGCAGGAAAGGCGCGTGAAAGATCCGTCCGGCGAAGCCGAAACCCAGGATGCCAGCCCGCAACCGTTCGTCAGAGCTCATGTCGGCCACGCTACCGAGCCGCTGCGTCAGCCGAGCTCAGAGGCTGGCGCGCAGTTGCGCCGGGTCGGTCGTCGGCCGGTCGCACACGAACCCGCGGCAGACGTAGGCCGCTGAGGACCCGCCGACCAGCGGACGGTCGGCCAGCAGCGCCACGCCGGGCTCGTCCGGTCGCCCGTGCACGGCGACCAGGCCGGGCGACGTGCTGGC
>JAOPUY010000377.1 GCA_025963265.1 Frankiales bacterium
TCTTTCGATCAGCGTTCGATCGAGTTGGGAGAGTTGTTCGCGGTCCCGGCGGCGATCTCCGTACGCAACGCTCAGGTTCTCGCTCAAGCCAAGCGGGTCGCTACCCGGCTGCAGGCGGCGTTGACGAGCCGCTCAGTGGTCGACCAGGCGTTGGGCATTCTGATCAGCCGTAGCGGGTGTGACGCTGATGAGGCGTTCGCGAAGTTGGTCACGATGAGCCAGGCCGACAACCACAAGGTGTCGGCCGTGGCGCAGCAGCTGGTCGCTGACGCTCGTCGACGGGCCCGTTCGCGGCACAGCAGCGACTAGTTCACACGCGCCCCGTCCGAGGGGTGGCGTAGGGTCCTCTGTACTGACGCCTCTGGACCCGGGACCCGACCCGCCTCTGGCCTTGGTCCCACGCGACGCGACCTGCCGAGCGTGGACCTGGCACCTTGTTCGGCGTTCGGGACGCCCCGGAGTCCCTGGTGGAACCATCCGATGCGCTTATCGCGGACCTCGCGGCCCTGAGCGACGCCCTCGACGAGCCGGGCGTCGATTTAGCCTCGCTCGTTCGGCTATTAGGCGAGAGTTGCCGGCTGGCGGTCGGGTCCTACCTCGGTTTCTCCATCACGCTTGTCGGGGCCGGCGGGCCGGTGAGCCTCTCGGTGCTGGAGGACCTCGGAGATCCCAGCGAGATCCGCACTTCGGTGATGTTCACCTTGGACGCATCGGGCGATCACCCCGCGGGGAGCGAGCTGACCCTCTACGCCGGGACGCCGGGTGCCTTCGTCGACCTGGCCGCAGACCTGGCCTACGTGCTCGGCGGCAGCTCCGAGGCCGTTCAACTCGACCGACACCTGACGCCGCCCGACCCCGGCCGCGGCGCCGCGGGCTTGGCGGCGATGTCCCGAGAGAACCAGGCACTGGGAATCCTGCTCGGTCGTGGACACGACCCGGAGCGGGCGCGGACCGAGTTGCGCCGCCTGGCCCGAGCCGACGCGACCAGCCTGGACGCCGCGGCGCAACAAGTCATCGACTCCACCGCGCGAGCATTCCCGGTCGAGCGGCTCTGACCTTCACTTGCCATAGATCCGGACCGGCTCGGCGTCCCGGCGGTTCATGCGTCGCGGGTGAGGCCGCCTGACCCCATTGCCGCAAAGCTTTGGCCAGCGCGAGTCCGGCGGCGTCGTGCGTGGATAACACCGCGTCCAGCAGCAGCTTGATCATGCGGGTCCGTCGGCCTGACTCGCACCAGGTACGCAGCGGCTGAGGGAGCCAGGCATGGTTGAGACGGCAGTGGCGGGCGCGACCCAACCCGGATCAGGCGAGGACGCGGTCATCGCGGGTTACACGACCCGCCTCATCGACATCTTCGCGGACTTCAAAGATCCGTCCCAGGAATGGCGTCGACTCTTCTCCGAGCTGCTCGGCACATTCTTCCTGGTGCTGGTCGCCGCTGGCGGCGGCATGATGGGCCAGGCCTATCCGAACACCATCGCCCGATCCGCGGCCGTCGTCGCCCCCGGACTGATGGTGCTGGGGATCATCCTTTTCATGGGGAAGGTCTCCGGCGCGCATCTCAATCCGGCGGTCAGCTTGGCGTTCGCGCTGCGCGGGGACTTTCCGTGGCGTCGGGTTCCGGGCTATCTGGTGGTCCAACTGGCGGGCGCGGTGTTGGCCGCGTGGTTCCTCCAGGCGGTCATTCATGTCTCGGCGTCCTACGGCTCGAATTACCCGTCGGCGCAGGCCTCGGCGACCGATGCCTTCCTGATGGAAGCCGTGCTGACCTTGGGCCTGGTCAGCGTGATCCTGGGAACCGCGTCGGGCGCTCAGAATCTCGGAGTGTTCGGAGCCTTGGGCGTGGGCGGGTACATCGCCCTGGCCGGGCTCTGGGGCAGCCCGATCTCCGGCACGTCGATGAACCCCTTCCGCACGCTGGGACCCGACATCGTCGCGGTCGACTTCCGCTCGTACTGGGTCTACGTCGCCGGCCCGTTGCTGGGCGCGGCCCTCGCCGTCGGCTTTGCCTTCGTACTGCGGGGACGCGGCGGGGGAGTGGCCGGCTCGACGGCCGCGCAGGGCGCGCTGTTCACGCGGGCCGCAGATCCCGACGCCCGATGATCACCGTCCGGGCGGACGTTTCGCCGCTCCTGTTCAGCCCGGACCGACCCGGCGGTCGGGACTGGGGTCCGGATCGGGCCGAGGACCTGATGCGGTCCGCGCTGGCCGGTCAGCCCAACCGGTTGGCGCACTCCGCGCAGGCCGGTGCGCGCGCGCGTTGTGTGCTGGCCGCCGTTCCGGTCGAGGACGGCGAGCTACTCCTGTCGGCCGCTTTGTTGCACGACGTCGGCTACGCCTCAGCAGCACGGCGGACCGGTTTTCATCCGATCGACGGAGCTCGCTGGTTGTTGTCGCTCGGGGCTCCACACCGCCTGGCCGCCTTGGTGGCGCACCACTCCGAGGCTCGCCTGCTGGCCGAGGCTGAGGGGCTCGCCGGCGCGCTGGTGGCCTTTGCTCATGAGAGCAGCGCCGTCAGCGACGCGCTGATCTACGCCGATATGACCGCCGGACCAGCTGGCGCGCCCATTAGCGTGAGCGATCGGCTCGATGACATCGCGGCCCGCCACGCTCAGGAGGATCCCGCGCTGGTTGCCGCCCGCCAGGCACGAGTTCCGCGGTTGTTGGCGGCGGTGGAGCGGGTTCAGATCCGGGCCGTCGTTGCGAGCATCGGATGAGTCGCGAAGGCCGGCCCCGGGTTGAGCCATTGCCTGGGGCGCATCCGCTCGGCTTCGGTGGCCGCGATGACAGCCACGGCCGGCCGTTTCTGAACACCAAGATCATCTCTGGCAAGCTGCCCGCCACTCATGTGCTGCGTAAGCGGCTCGTGGACCAGGTCGCCGTCGGTGTCAACGATCTGCCCCTCACCCTCATCAGCGGCCTGGCCGGGTCGGGAAAGAGCGTGCTCGCCGCGTCGTGGGCGGCGCAAGGCACGCTGACGTGGCCGATCGCCTGGCTCGGCGTGGACCGGTCCGACAACCAGCCGGAGGAATTCTGGACCTACGTGATCGAGGCGATGAGTCGGTGCGGGGTGGTGCTGCCGCACGCGTCGCGCAGCGCGGTGGTCGACGAGACGTTTCTCGCTTGGTTGTGCGTTGACTTGCTCAGCCAGCGCGATCGGACCGTCCTGGTGCTCGATCACGCCGACCGGCTCGTCAACCCGACGATCCTGCACGGCTTGGACTTCGTCCTGACCCACGCGGCATCGCACTTCCGGCTGCTGATGTGCTGTCGCACGGATCCCCTCTTGCCGCTGAACCGTTATCGTCTCGACCAGACGATCAGCGAGATCCGGGGCAGTGATCTGTCCTTCACCCCGGCTGAGGTGGCACTCCTGCTCGAGAATCACAACCTGACCGTGAGCGCCGAGTTCGCCGACCGTCTGCTGGCTCGGACCGGTGGGTGGCCGGCCGCGCTGGGCTTGGCTGCGATAGCCCTGCAGGCAAGTCCAGACGGCGAGCAGCTGTTATCGGCGCTTGACGCCTCGGACGCGACCACCGCCGAATACCTGCTCACTGAGGTCCTCGACACCCAAACGCCGGAGCTACGCGGCGTCCTGTTGCGAACCAGCGTTGCCAGCGAACTGTGGCCCGGGCTGGTCGATGAGCTCGTCGGGCACCCCGGCGGCTTGCAGACGCTCAGCGCGTTCGGTCACGCCAATGTCTTCGTCGAGCAGACAACGGCCGGGACGGGCCCGCGGCGCGTGCAACCGCTGCTGCGCGAAATGCTGCACGCCCAACTCTCCTATGAGGCGCCGCAGCTGCACTCGCAACTGCATCGGCGTTGCGCTGCCTGGCTGTTCGAAGCCGGACAGCTGGAGGCGGCCGTGGAGCACGCTGTCGCGTCTGGTCACCACGCGTACGCCGCCGAGGTGTTAGTCGAGGATCTGGCGGTGTGTTCGCTCCTGGCGGCCGGTGGCACACCGCAGTACGCCGCGGCCTTGGACTCGATGCCGGTTACCGGCCCCGGCCCCAGCGCCGCCTTGATCCAGGCCGCCCTCGCCTTGACGCGGGGCGACGCCGCGGCGAGTTGGGAACAGCTGACTCGGGCCGAGGCCAATCCGGATCCGAGGAAGCCGGCCGAAGTCTTGTCGGCCGCGATGCTGCGAGCGACGTTGCACGCCGAGGGAGCCGATGTCGCGAATACCCTGTCGGCTTGTGCGGAACTAGCCGCTCTGGTTACGCCGGAATGTGAAAAGGCGCATCCGGAGGTGCCGGCGTTGGTCGCGGCGTGCCGGGGCGCGGCTGAGCTCTGGCGCGGCGACCTCGACTCGGCCGAGCAAGCCTTGGCCGAGGCCGCCGACCGGGCTGCCGCCTGCGGAGCAAGACTGCTGCGCGTGCAGTGCCTCGGGCGCTTGGCGCTGCTTTACGCGCTCCGGGGCCGGTACCGGCGAGCCGAGGAACTCGGGCATGACGCGCACCGACTAGCGCTGCAGGGTGAGGTGGGCCCGGAACGGCATCCGCCGGCCGCCGCGATCGCGCTCGCCTGGTCATTCACGCAGCAGTATCGATACGCCCAAGCGCGGCATTGGCTCGAGTACGCCGAGCGGTGCGCCATCGAGAACCAGCGGCTGCTCTTGGCGCCCGTCGCCGCCGTGCTTCGCTCGCGACTTGGCCCGGCGGGCGAGCCGACCGCCGCGATCGAAGCGATGTTGACCCAGGACCGGGTCGTCCCGGTGTCATGGATGCGTGACCTGCTCACCGCGCAGGCAGTCGAGGTGGAGTTGGCCGAGGGGCGCACCGACCTGGCCCGGGGGACCGCTGCCAGTTTCACCGAGTCGAACTCGATCCGGATTCGCCTGGCCCAGAACCGGGTCCACGCCGCCAAGACGCCAGCGCCGCCCCCGCGGGAGGCGCTCGACGTCGCCGGGGTTCCGCTTGATCTGCGGGTCGACGCCTGGCTGGCTGAGTGCGCCTTCCAGCTGGACCGCGGTCGAGATGACTCGGCCGTGCGCGCCTACGAGCGGGCGCTGGAACTTGCCGCCCCTGAGCAGCTTCGCCGGCCCTTCGTGCACCCACCACCACGCATTCGCGAGCTGGTGTGCGGGCGGGTTTCGGACGAGGCGATGAGTTGGTTGCGGCTCTCGCCAAGGAAAAGGACGCGCGGCGTTGCCGACGAGCGCAGACCGGAATCGGCCGAGCAGCCGGTGCCACCTCAGCCATTGACCATGCGCGAGACCGAGGTGCTCAGACATCTCGCGCATATGTTGTCCACCCAAGAGATCGGGCTGGCGATGTTCGTGTCTATCAACACGGTGCGGACCCACATCCGCAGCATCCTCCGCAAACTGGACGTGCCTGGACGCAGTGCCGCTGTGCGCCGGGGTT
>JAOPUY010000057.1 GCA_025963265.1 Frankiales bacterium
CCCGCTCCGGCGGCGTCAATGGATTGTTGCGGCCCGCGATGTGCAACACCTGAATGCCGGCCGCGGCGAGCGCGGCCGCGGCGCCGAGCGCCGCCGTGTTGAGGCGTTGCGCGCCCTGGGAGCCGCCGGTGACCAACAGCGTCGGCGCATCAGGACGCAGCCCGAGCCGCGCCCGGGCCGGTCCGCGCTCGGCCGCGCGGTCCAGTGTGGCGATCTGCGGCCGAAGCGGGATCCCGATGGCGAGGCCGTGCCGGATCTTGACCGACGGCGAGGCGGTGAACACGTGGGTGGTCAGGCACGCGCCGAGGCGGTTGCCCAGCCCGGGTCGGGCGTTGGCCTCGTGGATCACGATCGGCGTCCGCCGCTTGCGCGCGGCTAGGTAGGTGGGCACCGCGACGTAGCCGCCGAAGCCGATGACCACGTCGGCCTGCACCCGGTCGAGCACCGCACCGGCGGCGCGGACCGCGGCCGCGACCCGCGCCGGCGTCTTGAGCAGGTCGGCGTTCGGCCGTCGGGGCAGCGGCACCGGCGGGATGAGCTCGAGCGGGTACCCGCGGGCCGGGATGAGGACGGTGTCCAGACCGCGCTCGGTGCCGACCGCGGTGATAGTCGCTCTCGGATCGAGACGGCCGATGGCGTCGGCCACGTTCATCGCCGGCTCGATGTGGCCGGCTGAATGACCGCCGGCGATGACGATCGAGGGGTGGAGCGTCGAGGGCGGGACGTTCGACGAAGCGTTCGACGGGGCGTTCATCGAGGACGCGGGCGGCCGTCGGTCCCCGTGGCCCGCAACGGAACCCGCTCGGCGCTCGATCGCGCGGCGGTTGCTCGCGCTGCGGTTGCTCGTGCTGGGGTTGCTCGTGCGGCGGCGGGGCGAGGTACGGCCGGAGGAGGCGCGGCTTGCGCCCGACGGCTCGGCTGCGCGGTCCGGACGGCCGGCTGGGCAGTCCGGTTCGGTTGGGCAGCGCGGTTCGGTTGGGCGGCGCGGTTCGGTTGGGCAGTCCGGACCGGTTGGGCAGCGCGGACGGGTGGCCGGGTCGGTTGAGCCGATGGGCGGACCCGAGCCGGTTTCGGCGCTCGGGCCGGCTTGGGCGGCGCGATTCTGAGCAGCCGCACCCAGCGCGCGGTGGTGCCCGCCGCCGCGGAGCGTCGGGCGGCCAGCGCCGCCGCTGGCTCGTGCCGCGCGAAGGAGACCATCATGCCGAGGACGCCGCACGTGAGGATCAGCGACGTGCCGCCGTTGGAGATGAACGGGAGCGGGATGCCGGTGACCGGCAACAGCGCCGTGACGTAGCCGACGTTGATCAGCGCCTGGCCGGCGATCCAGATGGCCGCGCCGGAGGCCACCAGGCGGATGAAGGCGTCGTCGCTGCGCAGCGCGATTCGGATTCCCGCGTAGGCGAACAGACCGAACAGCAGCAGCACGGTCAACGCGCCGAGCAGCCCTAGCTCCTGACCGACCACTGCGAAGACGTAATCGGTGTTGGCGTTCGGAACCCAGCCGTACTTGGCCGTTCCCTCACCGAGCCCCACGCCGATCACGCCGCCGGAAGCCAGGGCCTGCAATCCGTGCAACGCCTGGAAGCCGTTGTGCTGCGGGTCGAGATTGGGGTGCAGGAAGGTCGTGAGCCGTTGCAGCCGATACGGCTCGGTGATCGCCAGCAGCGTCACGAAGCCGGCGATCAGCGCGACGATGCCCGCGAAGTACCGCAGCGGAAGCCCCACCATCCACAGCAAACCCAACAGCAGCAGCATGAAACAGAGGCTGGTCCCGAGGTCCGGTTCGAGCATCACCAGCGAGATCACCGCGATGAAGCCGGGAACCAGCGGCACCAGCACGTGGCGAGCCGAGTGCAGCGTGTTCAACGACTCTTTGCGGGCGAGCAGGTCAGCGCCCCACAGCAGCACGGCGAGTTTGGCGAACTCCGAGGCTTGAATGGTGAACGGGCCGAGTTGCAACCAGCGGTGCGCGCCGTTGATCGTCACACCCACGCCGGGGGCGAGCACTCCGAGCAGGGCGAGCAGGGCCAGGCCGAGGGCGGGGTAGGCCAGCCGCCGGTAGGCGCTGGGCGGCATGCGCACCGCCAGCCAGAAGACCGGAATGCTGAGGAGGAGGAACTCGCACTCCCGGATGAGCTGGGACCAGATCGCGTCCCCGGTCGTGTGGATTGAGGCCGAGATGGTGGTGGAGGCCGACATCAGCACGCCGAGAAACAACAACGCGCCGCCCGCGGCCAGAATCAGCTGGGTCGAGGCCCAAGGCTGCTCCAAGTAGCGGCCGGAGGCCCGCATGACGCGGGTCCGGCCGACGCGGGATTTCAGGCCGGCGATCATCATGCTCGGGCCTCGCCGCTCGGCGTGGCCGCTAGCCCGGCGACGGCCTGCGCGAACGCCGCGCCACGGGCGCCGTAGCTGCTGAACAGGTCCAATGAGGCGGCGGCGGGTGCCAGCAAGACCGCGTCGCCGGCAGCCGCCAACGACGCGGCGGCGCGCACCACGTCCTGCATAGCCCCATCGTCACTCCTGGTCACGACGATCACGGGGACATCGGGCGCGTGTCGCGCCAGCGCGGCGGCGATCACAGCTCGGTCGGCGCCGAGCAGCACCGCCCCGCGCAACCGGTCGGCGAACTCGGCGACCAAGCCGTCGATCGGCGCGTCCTTCAACTGCCCGCCCGCGATCCAGACGACGGCCGGGTAGGCGGCCAGCGACGCGGCCGCGGCGTGCGGGTTGGTCGCTTTGGAGTCGTCGATGTAGTCGACTCCGTCCACCGTCGCGACGAACTGATTGCGGTGCGGATCGGGGGTGAACTGACGCAGGCCGTCCGCGACCGCCGACGGCGGCGCGCCGACGGTCGCAGCCAACGCCGCTGCGGCCAACGCGTTCGCGAGGTTGTGCCGGCCACTGGGTCGCACCTCGGCGGCGTCGATCAAAGATCGCCCGTCGCCGTCGACCAAATCCTGATCGCGCACACCGTACTGACCAGCCGCCGGCGGTCCCAAGGTGAAGGTGGTCACTCGCTGGCCGGCCCGACTCTCGCCGGCCCCGCTCTCGTTGGCCCCAGTCTCGCCGGCCCCAGTCTCGGCCTGCCAGCTCTCGAGCAGAGCGACCACCAACGGGTCATCGGCGTTGGCGATGAGCTGGGCGCCGGCCCAGACCTTGGACTTCTGCCGCGAGTACTCGGCCATCGTGCCGTGCCGGTCCAGGTGGTCGGGGGCCAGGTTGA
>JAOPUY010000081.1 GCA_025963265.1 Frankiales bacterium
AGTCCGAATCGGTGGTCTTGATCTCCGACTGGATCTGCTGGATGCGACCGTCGATCTCGTCCTGGGCGCCCCCGCCGTGGGTCACGGTGGTGAGGTCCTTGGTGACGACGACGCGGCCTGCGTTGCCCAGGTCCTCGAGCCCGACCTGGTCGAGCTTGAGGCCGACCTCAGGTGAGATGACCTGAGCGCCGGTGACGATGGCCAGGTCCTGCAGGAACGCCTTGCGGCGGTCGCCGAAGAACGGGGCCTTGACCGCGACGACGGCGAACGTCTTGCGGATCGCGTTGACGACCAGGGTCGACAGCGCCTCGCCGTCGACGTCCTCGGCGATGATCAGCAGCGGCTTGTTGGCGGCGATGACCTTCTCGAGCAGCGGCAGCACCTCGGCGATCGAGCTGATCTTCTGAGTGGTGATCAGCAGGTACGGGTCGTCGAAGGACGCGATCTGAGCCTCGGGGTCCGTCACGAAGTACGGCGAGATGAAGCCCTTGTCGAACTGCATGCCCTCGGTGAACTCGAGCTCGGTGGCCATGGTGTTGGACTCTTCGACGGTGATTACGCCGTCCTTGCCGACCTTGGTCATGGCCTCGCCGATCAGGGCGCCGATGACCGGGTCCTGAGCCGAGATGGTGCCGACGTGCGCGATGCTCTCCTCGGTGTTGACCGGGACGGCAGCCGCGTCGAGCGCCTTGCTGACGGCCGCGACCGCGAAGTCGATGCCGCGCTTGATGCCGGCCGGGTTGGCGCCGGCCGCGATGTTGCGCATGCCGGCCTTGACCAGCGCCTGCGCGAGGACGGTCGCGGTGGTGGTGCCGTCACCGGCAACGTCGTTGGTCTTGGTGGCAACCGACTTGGCCAGCTGCGCGCCGAGGTTCTCAAACGGGTCGTCCAGCTCGATCTCACGGGCGATAGTGACGCCGTCGTTGGTGATGAGAGGGGCGCCGAAGGACTTGTCGAGGACCACGTTGCGGCCCTTCGGGCCGAGGGTGACCTTGACTGTGTTAGCCAGCTTGTCTACGCCACGCTCGAGAGCGCGGCGGGCGTCCTCGTTGAACGCGAGGATCTTGGGCATGTTGTTCCCTTCTTATGTTTTGCGGGCCCTGAGGCCGGTAAGCGAAAGTGCAGAACTGAGAACGCCCCGAGGTGCGCGAGCACTCCCGGGGCGTTGCCAGCTGAGTTACTTGACGATGACGGCGAGGACGTCGCGCGCCGACAGGACGAGGTACTCCTGGCCGGCGTACTTGATCTCGGTGCCGCCGTACTTCGAGTAGAGCACGACGTCGCCTTCGCTGACGTCGACCGGGATCCGGTTGCCCTTCTCGTCAATGCGGCCGGGGCCGACAGCCAGGACGGTGCCTTCCTGCGGCTTCTCCTTGGCGGTGTCGGGAATGACGATGCCGGACGCGGTCGTGGTTTCGGCTTCCAGAGCCTGAACGACGATGCGGTCCTCAAGTGGCTTGATGTTGACCTTCGTAGCGGTCACGATCAGCTCCCCTCCTGGGGTCTACAACGGATGCGAATATTGGCGTGGCGTGCGGTCGGGCTGCCGTCGCGGGGGTCAACCAGGCCGTGACTAGCACTCTAGTACCGAGAGTGCCAGTTACCAACACCGGGTTTGGTGGGGCAGACTCGCGGGGTGCTTCCCGATCTCCGCGACACCGCCGGTCGGGCTGCGTTCGAGGCCGCCATCGCAGTCGCTGAGGCGGTGACTGAGCCCGATCCGGTGCGCCGGGCGTCGCAGATCCGCCAGCAGCTGGAGCCGGAATTGGCCACGGCCGCCCTGGCCCAGGCCGAGTTGCGCGCGCGAGCCGGTGACAAGTTCGGGGCTGAGGCGCGCCGGCTGTTCTTCACCAGCACCGGCTTGGAACAAGCGACCCGGCGCGAGCTGGCCGACCATCGGGCGCGGCGGTTCGCGGCGGCCGGCGCGTCGTCGGTGCTGGATCTGTGCTGCGGGATCGGGGCCGACGCGCTGGGCTTCACCCGGGCCGGCTTAACCGTCACCGCGGTCGAGCGCGACCCGGAGACCGCCGCGGTGGCCGCGGCGAACCTGGCCGGTCGCCGCCCGGCTGCGATCGTCGAGGTCGCCGACGCGGAGTCGAGGAACTGGCAGGACGCCGAGGCGGTCTTCCTCGATCCGGCCCGGCGCTCAGACCGGGGCCGCACGTTCGACCCGCGCGCCTTCTCCCCCAGTTTCGAGTTCACGCTGCAGGTGCTGGCCGAATCGCGGCTAGCGGCGGCGAAGTTGTCGCCCGGTCTGCAGCACGCTCTGATTCCGGCCGAGCTCGAGGCCGAGTGGGTGTCCTTTCGCGGCGGGGTCAAGGAGTCCGTGCTCTGGTCGGCCGGCTTCCGCGTCCCGTCCGGCTCGGCCGTGCGCCGGCGGGCCAGCGTGCTGCCGGCCGGGACGCAGCTGACCGACGCCGACCCGCGGAGCCTGGCCGTGCGGCCAATCGGGGCCTACCTGCACGAGCCGGACGGCGCGGTGATCCGAGCAGGCCTGGTCCAGCAGGCCGCGGCGGCGTTGAACGCGGCCCGGATCGACGAGCACCTGGCCTACCTCACCTCGGATCAGCCGTCGAAAAGCGCGCTGGCTCGCAGCTACCGGGTGCTCGAGGTGCTGCCCTACTCGGTGAAGCGGATCAAGGCCGAGCTGCAGCGGCGCGCGGTCGGCATCGTGGAGATCAAGAAGCGCGGAGTGGACGTGGACCCGGCCGCGCTGCGTCGCGCGCTCAAGCCGAGCGGCCCGAACTCGCTGACGCTGCTGTTGGCGCGAGTCGGCCAGGAGCACCTGGCCGTGCTGGCCGAGCCGGCTGACGCCCGCTAGTCGCTTCCGGTCAGGCCGAGCACCAGCGGATGGATCTCGAGCGCGCAGACCCGAAGCGCGGACCGGATGTCCGCCACCGGCTCGCCCGAGGGCAGTTGGATCTGCAGGTTGGCGACGGTTTTGCACTCGGCGAGATCGCCCGACGCCGTCTCGGCGGCCGAGTCGATGATCGCGCTGGCCACCGCATTGGGCTTCAGCAAGATGACCAGCGGCTCGCCGGAGTGCCGTATCCCGCCATTCGGCCCGAAAAGCACCTCCTCGGCCGGCGTGCTGACCTCCGACGACGAGGTCGCGATCACGCCCGGATAGCCCTCGATGGCGCAGGTCTTAGCGGAGGCGTTACGGAAGTGCAGGACGGCCGAGCTGGGCAGCT
>JAOPUY010000086.1 GCA_025963265.1 Frankiales bacterium
TCGGTGGAGTGGTCAGGTCACGGTCACTCACTCCGGAGCGCGTCGATGGGCGACAGCTTCGCGGCGCGGGCGGCGGGGTAAACCCCGAACCCGACTCCGATCGCGACCGCGACGCCAATCGCGATCAAGATCCACGGCACCGAGATGGCGATCGGATTGGACATGAAGTGCGGCAGGATCAGCGCCCCGCCGACCCCGACGCCGACGCCGAGCAGGCCGCCGGTCAGTCCGAGCATGGACGCCTCGGACAGGAATTGTCTTCGGATCACAGTGGGAGTCCCACCCAGCGCCTTGCGCAGGCCGATCTCGCGGGTGCGCTCCTTGACCGACACCAGCATGATGTTCATGACCCCGATGCCGCCGACGACCAAGGACAGCACGGCCACTCCGATGAGCAGACTGGTCAGGGTGCCATCGACCGAGGTCGAGGTGCTGATCACCGATTGTTGAGTCGTGATGGTGAAGTCTGGTGTGGCCGTGGCGCTCGTGCCGTGGCGGTACTCCAGAATGGTGTTGGCCTCCTGGTAGGCGGCGCTGAGGGTGCTGGGCGAGGACGCCTTGACGTAGATGGTCTGAACCGAGGTCCGGTTCGTTCCGCCGATGATGCTTTGCGAGGCGGTGCTGAACGGCACGATCGCCTGATCGTCCAAGTTCGTCGTGGAATCCGACCCGGCCGAGGCCAGCACGCCGATCACCTGATAGGGAACGTTGTTGATCGTCACGCTTTGCCCGATCGGGTTGACGAATCCGAAGAGCTCACTAGCCGTGTCGGCCGCCAGCACCGTCACCGCGGCGGCGCTGGATTCCTCGGCGGCGGTGATGAACGTTCCCGAGGACAACGTTCGACCGCGGACCGAGAGCCAGTCCGGCGTCGTGCCGACGACGGTGGTCGTCCAGTTGGTCGAGCCATTGACCAGTGACTGGGAATTGCTTTGCAAGATCGGGGCGACGCCGCTGATGTCCGGGGCCGCGGTCGGCGAGGACAGGGCCGTCGCGTCGGCCATAGTCAGGGTGGACGCGGAGCCGAAGCCGCCGCGCACCCCGCCGGTGGTCGAGCTGCCGGGGGAGATGATCAGCAGGTTTCCGCCAAGTGAGGACAGCTGCTTGGAGACTTGCTGCTGCGCCCCTTGGCCCAGGCCCACCGTGAGCACCACGGCGGCGATGCCGATCAGGATGCCCAGGGAGGTGAGCGCCGATCGGAGCTTGTGGGATCGGATGGCGTCCCAGCCGTTGGTGAGAATGTCGGCCCAGGTCATCGATTTCCTCCATGGGTGCTGAATTCGTCCGAGGCGATTTGGCCGTCGCGAATCCGGATGACGCGAGCGGCTCGCTCCGCGACCTCTTCCTCGTGGGTGATCAGCACGACGGTGCGGCCCTGCTGGTGCAGTTCGGCGAACAACGCCAGCACATCCTCGGTGGCCGTCGAGTCGAGGTTTCCGGTCGGCTCGTCGGCGAGCAGCAGGGCCGGCTCGCTGGCCAGCGCGCGGGCGATCGCGACTCGCTGTTGCTGACCGCCCGACAACTCGCCTGGACGGTGATCCACTCGATCGCCGAGCCCGACCCGCTCCAGGGCGGCCTGCGCCCGCGGCCGCCGCGCCTCCCGCGACATCGCCGCGTAGGAGAGCGGCAACTCGACATTGCGCAACGCGCTGAGGGACGGCAGCAGGTTGAACTGCTGGAAAACAAAGCCGATTCGTCGGTTGCGCACCTCGGCCAGCTCGATCTCGTCCATCACGCTGACGTCTTCACCGGCCAGCAGGTAGTTCCCGGAAGTCGGCACGTCGAGGCAGCCGAGGATGTGCATCAGGGTGGACTTGCCGGAGCCGCTGGGGCCGACCACGGCGACGTACTCGCCCTGTTCGATCGAGAGGGTGATGCCGCGCAACGCCTCGACCTCGATCGTCCCGGTGCCGTAGACCTTGCGCACCGCCTCCAGTTCGATGACCGGCGCTTGACTGCCGTCGATGGTCAGCGCGGATCCTGGCTCGAAGTTCGATGCCAATGACCGGTTAGCCACCGAGACCACCGCCAGCTGCGCCGCCGCCGAAGCCGCCGCCGCCACCGGCGAAGCCGCCGCCCCCGAAGCCGCCGCCAGCTGCGCCGCCTGTCCGCCCGGCCCCGCCCGTGGTGGACGTGCCGCCCGCTCCGGTCCGACCGCCGAGTTGGACCTGCGGGACGATGATCGTGGCGCCGGCCGACAAGCCGGACGTGATCTGGGTCTGGCCGCCGGAGGTCAGCCCCACCTTGACGGTGGTCTGCACCGTCTTGCCGTTCTGGACTTGCTCGACGTACTCATTGCCCGACGTGCCACGGTGAATCGCGGTGGCGGGGACCACCACGACGTTGGTGAGCTGGTTGTAGATGAGGGTGGCGGTGACACTCGCGCCATCGTGCATGCCAGCCGGCGAGCCGGTGACCGCGATGACCACTGGGTAGCTGGCGGTGCCGCTGGTGGACGATGAGACCAGGCCGATCGAGGAGATCGTGCCGTAGACGGTGGAGCTGGCCCCGGTCACGGTGAGCTGCGCTTGGTCGGCCGCCTTGATCAGTCCGACCGAGGTCGCGTCGACGCTCGCGTTCACCACCCAGGAGTTGGTGCTGATGACCAGGATCTGGGGCGAGGACGAGCTGGAGGAGCTGGCCGAGCTACTCGAGGTGCCAGCGCCTCCGCCCTGAGTGCCGCCGGCGCCGCTGGTCGAGGAGGAACCGGTGCTGCTCGAGCTGCTGCCCGACACCGACTGGCCGACCGTGAGGTTGACCGTCGCGACCACGCCGTCGATGGGCGAGGTCAGGTTGG
>JAOPUY010000388.1 GCA_025963265.1 Frankiales bacterium
GTCCGAGTCGTTCGGGTCCTCCGAGCCGTTTGGACGAGTCGTCCCGGCCACGAATCCGTCGTTCGTCGCGGCCTCGCCGATCACCGAGTCACGATCCCAGCGAGTCCAGATCACTGCGACGGATGCAGCAGTGAATGCCTTTGACCTGGTCGACCACCTGGCTGACCTCGAAATCCGCGGCCGCGCTGAGGTAGGCCAAGGCGACGGGCGCGGGCAGGCCGCAGGTCTGGGCCAGGAAGGCCAAGGCGTTGCGGGTGGCGTCGCGCATCGCGTCGTTGAGGTCGCGGTCCAGGCCGAGCACGACGTGCAGTTCGTCGGTGCGCGCCCAGGGCGCGGTGAGCGCGGCGGCCAGCGAGCGGCTGCGTTCATCGCTGTGCACGGTCAGCCGCACCGTGGCTCGCAGCGGCGCTTCGAACGCGGTGAGCGCGACCTCGCCGTCGCCCTGTGCGAAGTGCGGATCGCCGACGTAGAACAGCGCCTGATCGACCTGGACGGGCAGGAACAGCCGAGCGCCGACGCCGACCAGATTGACGTCGATGTTGCCGCCGTGGCGTCCCGGCGGGACCGAGTGAACTGGGGTGTCGAGGTTGGGGGCGACGCCCATGATGCCGAGAAAAGGGTTGAGCGGAAAGCGAATGGTTCGTCCGTCCCCGACCGGAAGCAGGCCGATGTCACCCTCGGTGTGAGCGACCAGACTGACCGGAGCCACCGGCTGGCCGACGACCCAACCGGGTGGACGGGCCGGCAGCTCGCCGGGCAGCGCGCCGAATCCATGCCGGTTGCTGATCACCCCGTAGGGCGCGCGCTGCAGCAGTTCGAGGACTTCCACTTCCAGCACGTCGCCGGCGCGCGCGCCCCGAACCGCGATCGGGCCGGTGACGATGTGCGGGCCGACTTGACCCGAATCGTGCGGCAATCGGCTGGCGGCGATCTCGATGACGTCAGTGAGGACGTTGGACGCGGCGATGCCGGCCCCGGCGAAGAAGGCGAGCGGATCTCGCCCCTGGTCGGCCAGCAGGCCCTCGTGCGAGACCGTGTCGATGCAGACCGTCTGACCGGAGGAGATCGTCAGCACCGGGGCGCTCGTCCGGTCGGGCAGCAAGCCCCAGCGAATGAGGTCGGGGGCCGAGGTCAGCTGTGCGTCGCCCCGCATCGGACCGGTTCCGCTCTGCAGTACGTCCATGGCCGAGATCGTTGCATATCAGTGCTACGGCGGTGATCGCTGGATTAGAGATAGGCCGAACGGTTCGCCGATCCGCGCGACACTGGCGATCAGGCCGCCGGCGCCGGAGTCGGCCGGGCATCCGGGTTGACCCGTGGACCGCCGAAGATCAGCGAATGCCAATGACATAGCGGCAGCGGCAGTTCGATGTGGGCCTCGTGAACCGGCCACGCGTTATCGTCAATCGCCTTTGGAGCGGCGAGGAACCGGCCATCGGCAGGGTCTTTGCAATTCAGCACCCGGCAAGCTGTCATGTTCCCATCATTGCCGGTGAGCATGAACGGCCACCGAATTGCCGGTGGCCGCGAGCCTAAGACGGTCCACTTCGGCCAGGCGGTGTTCGACCCACTGCTGTTCACGTCCCCGACGCCTGCGGTTGGCGCGTCAGACCCCCATTGCTCTTATGCCATAAGGACACTCTGAAATCGCGTGACGGCCGCCCGACGAACCCATCGTTGCCGAGACCAGACAGCTTCCTCGTCTGGATGCCGCATTGAGGAGACTTGCAATGGCCCGTCGCGCCCTGTGCGCTGCCGTCCTGTCGCTGACAGCGGCCGGATTGCTCTCACTGCCCTCGGCAACGGCGCACGCCGGACCCGTCGCGGGAACGGCCACTGCCGCCTCAGCGGCCTCCAGTCGCCTCGCCGCAGTCGGGCAATCGGTCTTCAACCAGGGCGTGCACGCCGGCAAGGTGTCGGTCGGCCTCGCGCATGTGCAACCCGCCTCGACCAGCCAGACCGGGCCCGCGAGCGGCGCCATCCCCAACTCCGCGGCCTCCCCGCCGCGCTCCGCAGTTTCTCCGCCGCGCTCCGCAGTTTCCCCGCAGAGCGTGGCCGGTGTCGCCGGAAGCTTTGTCGGCCTCAAGCCGGCGCGGCTGCTCGACACCCGCCCGGGCGCGAAGACCGTCGACCGGGCATCAGCCGGCGTCGGTGTGATCCGAGGCGGCCGGAGCTTGACCGTTCGGGTCGGCGGCCGCGCCGGCGTCCCGGCGTCAGCGATCGCCGTCGTCGTGAACCTCACCGTCGCGAGCGCCACGGTCAGCAGCTACCTCACCCTCTACCCGGCCGGCTCGAGCCGACCCGCCACGTCGAATCTCAACATCGTTCCCAAGCAGGTGACCGCCGTCCAAAGCACGGTCGCCCTCGGCTCGAGCGGCGCCATTATGGTCTTTAATAACAGCGGAAACGCGAATGTCGTCATCGACGTCCTCGGCTATTACGCTGGCGCCGGTGACTCCTCGTCCTCCGAAAGCGCCTTCCACCAGCAGACGCCCGTGCGGTTGGCCGACACCCGGACCATAGTCGGCGGGTTGCCCGCGGGAGCGTACCTGTCGATTGATCTATCGCTGGCCACCTTGACCGGGGTCGCCGTCAACGTGACGGTGACCGCCCCCAGCCGCAGCGGCTACCTCGCGGTCTGGCCCGGATCGGGTGGAGCCGCGCCGGCCACGTCGGCCCTGAACTTCAGTCCCGGCCAAACCCTGGCCAACATGGCGGTCACCGAGACGCTGGCCGACGACGAGACCGGATATCAGAGTTTCTCGGTCGGCAACTTCTCGGCCGGACCGGTGCAGGTCATCCTCGACGTCACCGGCTACTTCGCCCCGGCGTCCGTGGGTGGCGGCTCGCTGTTTCACGTGACGCGCCCGACTCGGATCATCGACAGCCGCCACGGGATCGGCGTGGCCCACGCCATCGGGCGCGGCCAGAAGGTCACCGTGGCCACGGCAACGCGGTTCGGCGACGCTGACACGACCGCCCTCGTCGCCAACGCCACCGGACTGAATGACACCGGGGCCACCTATCTCACGGTGTATCCGGGCGGCGTGGCTAAACCGACGACGTCCAGCCTCAATCTCGCCCCCAAGGAGATCCGGTCCAATCTGGTCATGACCGGTCTCGGCACCACCGCGTTGAGATCGCTCAGCGCCTACAACCTGAGCGGAAACCTCGACCTGCTCGTCGATGTCGTCGGCTATTTCGAAGTCGCCCAGCACGCCAGCGTCACCAAGGTCGCGTCGACGACCGCGCACTCGACCTACGACCAGGCGCTCACCCTGACCACGGCCGTGTCGGGCATCGGCGTGGCGCCGACTGGCCTGGTCGCCTTCATCGACGCCGCCAACGGATCGGTCTTGGCGATAAAGCCGCTGACGCACGCGGCCGCGTCCTTGACGACCGCCGCGCTGGCTCCGGGCGTGCGCACCATCGGCGTGGTCTATTCCGGCGACGCAACGCATTCCAGCGGCATCTCCTCGCTCGTCACCATCACGGTGGCCGCTCCGGCCGCCGGCCTGGCCACCGCCTTTCAGAACGACCCCCGGCACGACGGCGCAGACACGGCCGACCAGTTCGACCCGGCCACGCTGCATGAAGCGTGGTCGGTGAACCTCGATCCGTCCGGCCAGGCGAGTGTCTCTTATCCGGTCATCGCCGGCGGCCGGGTGTTCGTCACGGTGGGGAGCGGCGTGAGCGGGAAGGCGCTGTATGCCTTCGACGCCGCAAGCGGGGCGGTCGACTGGCAGGCGTCCGTCGGCCGCGGCGCCCACCTGACCTACGACGGCGGGCAGCTGTTCGTCCAAACCGAGACGGGCGGTGTAACGGCCTACAACGCGGCCACCGGTGGAGTCAATTGGACGGCTGCGCTCGGCGACCTCGCGTTCACCGCGGCGCCGACGGCCTACGACGGGGTGCTCTACACCACCGGGGCGGTCAGCGACGGCACGGTGTTCGCGCTCAGCGAGGCCACCGGCGATGTGATGTGGGCAGCCGACGTCGCCAGCGGCGACGTGAGCTCCCCGACCGTGGATGACTCGGGAGTCTATGAGGATTACACCTGCGACCGTTCCTACGGCCTGGACCTCGACGGCGAAGTTCGATGGGACGACACGTTCGGCTGCGCCAGTGGCGGCGGCGTGACCTCGACGCTGCACAACGGCAGCCTCTACCTGCGGGGCGACCCGCTCGGCGCGACGACGCGAATCGTGTCGGCCGCGACCGGCGC
>JAOPUY010000118.1 GCA_025963265.1 Frankiales bacterium
TGGAGAAAAGCTCCGGCGGCCGCGGTCAGGTAGGCCGGATCGTCCACCCCGCACAGCTCCCGTGCCGAATGCATCGACAGCACCGGTAACCCGACGTCGATCGTGCGGATGCCCAGCCGGGTCGCGGTGAGCGGGCCGATGGTCGAGCCGCACGGCAAGGCGTTGTTCGACACGAACGGCTGGAACGGCACGCCAGCTTGCTCGCAGGCCCGGGCCCACTCGGCCGTCCCCAGCCCGTCGGAGGCGTAACGCTGATTCGCGTTGAGCTTGAGCAGCGGGCCGCCGTTGGGCAGCGGGTGATTGGCCGGGTCATGCCGGTCGGCGTAGTTCGGGTGCACCGCGTGCCCGGCGTCGGCCGACAAGCACCAGGATCCGGCGAAGGCCCGGAACCGCTCGCTCTCGGAGGCGTCCAATCCGGCGCCGATCCGCGAGAGCACGTCAGCTAGGAACGGACCGCTAGCCCCCGAGGTCGTCGCCGAGCCGACCTCCTCGTGGTCGAAGGCTGCGAACACAGCGATGCTCTGGCCCGCGTCCTCGGCTGCCGCCAGCTCGGCGGCGGCGTCGATGATGGCGCTGAGTCCGGCGTCCACGCTGGTCAGATTGTCCATCCGGCCGGCCGCCAGCAGCTCGCCCCGCAAGCCGATGACGGCCGGGGCGGCGGTGTCGGCGACGACGATGTCGTGCCCGATGACCTCAGCCGGGTCGAGGCCGGCCGGGGCGGCGAGCGCGGCCAGGATGCCGTCGCCGCTGTCGAGGCCGACCACCGGGTGCAGGTGGCGTTGCGGGTCGAGCTTGAGGCCCTCGGAGTTCACCGCGCGGTCCAGGTGGACCGCCAGTTGCGGGAACCGGAGCACCGGACCGGTGCGGATGAGATGGGACGCGCCGTCGCGGGTGACCAGGCGTCCGGCGAACTCCAGATCGCGGTCCAACCAGGAGTTGAACAGCGGGGCGCCGTACACCTCGACGCCGGCCTGCTGCCAACCGTGCCGGCCGGTGTCGGGGTTGGGCTTGAGCTTGAACGACGGCGAGTCCGTGTGGGCGCCGATGATGCGAAACGGCGTCGTCGCGGTCGCGGCGACGGGCTGGACCCAGGCGATGACGGCGCCGTCTCGCACGACGAAACGCCGACCCGGACCGTCGGGCCAGGCCTGGCGCTCGTCCAGGGGAGAGAAGCCCGCCTCGCTCAGCCGTCGGGCCGCCTCAGCTACGGCGTGGTAAGAGGAGGGCGAGGCCGTGATGAAGGCGGCCAGCGAGGCCACGGCCGGGTGCGGGTTCTGCTCAAGGCTCATCTGCCTAATATGCCGCATCGCTGTCCCTCAGACCGGGCGAGCCGGCTCACAGGGTCTGGATGAGCCCGCCGTCGATCCGGAAATCGCTGCCGGTCACGTTGCCCGCGCGGTCGCTGGCCAGCATGAGGACGAGGTCGGCGATCTCCTGCGGGTAGGTGAACCGTCCGGAGGGCGCCTCGGCCGCCGCGCGTTCAGCCACCGTCTCGGGGCTGAGTCCGCTCGTCCGGGCGATCGTCGCCGCCACCCCGTCGGCGCCGAGCCACAGATCGGTCTGGACCGGCCCGGGGCTGATGGTGTTGACCCGCACTCGCTGCCCGAACTCCTTCGACAATGATTTGCACAGGTTGGTCAGCGCCGCCTTGGCCGAGCTGTAGTCGATGACCTGAGGGTCGGGCAGGAAGGCGTTCACCGAGCCGATCGTGATGATGTTGGCCCCCGGCCGATCGAGGAGCTTGGGCAGCGCGGCGCGCATGGTGCGGACGGCGGCCAGGAAGTTGATCGTCAAGCCCCAGTCCCAGTCCTCGTCGGTGAGGGCCAGAAAGCCGTCCAGCCGCGGCCGCACGGCGCCCACGTTGTTGACCAAGATGTCGAGCCCGCCGAAGAGCGCGGCCGCCTGCTCGATCAGCTCGGCCGGCCCGGCGGCGGCGGTGAGGTCGACCCGGATCGGGTGGACGTCGTGGGTCTCGGCTAACGCGTCGAGTTCGGCGCTGCCGTGCAAGGCGCCGGCCACCACCGAGACGCCCTCGGCGGCCAGCGCTCGGGTGATCGCCAGCCCGATGCCTTTGCTGGCCCCGGTGACCACGGCGACTTTCCCCGCCAGGTGCAGGTCCACGCGCTTAGGCTCGCTCGAAGCGGTCGGCCAACGCCTGCAGCGTGCCGGTGATACCGGCCGCGTTCTTGGCCGGCTGCCCCATCAGCTCCAGGACTTTCGGCGACCGGGCGCTCGTGTAGTCGAAGGTCTCGGTCACCTGGGTCACGCCGGGCGCGGCCTCGACCAGCTCCCAGCGCCAACGGTGGCCCATCGGGTGCTGCCATTCGAGCAGCCGGTCGTCCTCGAACGCGGTCACCGTCGAGGTGATCTTGTACGGGACGCCGTACTGCTTCATGCCGACGGTGAATTTCGCCCCCGCGCTCAGTCGATCCGGGCCGGCGACCGGCGAGTCGCGCACCGTGCCCGAGCCGTCGAGCTCGGGATGCCGGTGCGGGTCGGCGATCAAGTCGAAGACCGCCGCCGCCGGCGCCTGGACCACGACCTGACGGGTCACCTTGCGCGGGCCGCTGTCCACTGTCGTCACTGGGTCTGCCATGGGAGCGAGCCTACCGAGCCGGCCGCCGCGCGATCGAGGCTCAGCCGGCCTTGACCACGCCGTCGGCCAGCAGCGTGTCGACGGCCTCCGGCGCGAAGCCGATCTCGCGCAGCACCTCTACCGTGTGCTCGCCCAGGACCGGCGGCGCGTGCTCGAACCGGGTGTCCAGGTCGCCGAAGTCCCACATCGCACCCGGCTGCTCGAGTTTTCCCCACACCTGATGGGTGTATTCCACGACCAGCTTGGCCGCGCGGTTGGCCGGATCGTCGAAGAACGCGTTCTTGTTGTCCACCTCGACCCGCTCGGCCGGCACGTCGGCCGCCTCCAGCGCGGCCAGCACCTCGTCCACCGCGCGTCCCGCGGCGGCCGCGGGCAACCCGTCGGGGTCATCGGCGCCCAGTGCCTGGCACAGCCGCGTGACCTCCTCGTCTTGGTGCGCGGCCACGGCCACCCAGCCGTCGGCGCAGATCAGCAGCCGGGCGCCGGGCGAGGTGATCATCTGGTCGTGGTCGAGCTGGGCCATCGGCGCCAGGGTGCCGTCGGCCTGCAGGTAGGTCTCACTCGTGGTCAGCACGCCCGGCCCGAGTAGCGAGCCAGCCGCGTCGGTGGGCCGTCCGGTGCGGTCGCGCTCGAAGACGGCCAGCAGCGTCGACACGACGGAGGACATCGCGCACTGGTGGTCCATGAACCCGAAGCGGTGCCACATCGGCCGGTTGCCCTCGCCGGCGCCGGCCACCTCCCAGCCGCAGGAGGACTGGAAGAGCTGGTCGTAACCCGGCCAATCGGCCCGCGGTCCTTGCGGGCCGTAGGAGCTGGTGTGGCAGAAGACGAGGTCGGGGTTGATCTCGCGCAGCGACTTGCTGTCCAGGCCGAGCCGACGGGCGGCCGGCATCCGGAGGTTGTGGTGCACGACGTCGGCCCACTTGATCAGCGCTTCCAGCACCGGCCGGGAGTCGGGGGACTTGAGGTTGACGGCCACCGTGCGCTTGCCGCGCTGGCAGCCGGCGAACGGCCAATCGCCCCAGCGCATCGGATCGCCGATGGTCGCCTCGACCTTGATCACGTCGGCGCCGAGGTCGGCCAGCAGCATCGGGCCGAGCGGGCCGGCCAAGTAGTTGCCGAAGTCGAGCACCTTCATGCCGGCCAGCGGCCAACGCACATCCGGGGCCGAGCCGGTCGGGCGGGGCGTCGCCACCCGAGGCTCCCAGTCCGCCCCGGCGCTGTCCTGGTGCTGGCCCAACGCGGGCGCCGGGCTTCGGACCTCGGTCGGCGGGTCCACAGTCAGAGGCAGTCCGGCGACGGTGATCGTGCCGGCCTCGGGGTCCTCGAGCTCGATGACGTAGCGGTTGATGCGCGCCTGCTCGTCGCCCAGGATCGCCCCGACCGCCCACGCGCCCTGCGCCGGCTTGTCGTTGTTCCAGGCGTTGTCCAGCCACTGCTGGGCCGGGCGGCGTAGGAAGGCCGCCTTGTTGGCCCCGAAGTTGGGGAACGCGCCCATGCCGGTCGTCTCGCGGTTGGCCGCGGCGACCGCCTCGGGGCCCATCTCGGCGAACACCTCCTGCATCAGCGGAGTCTCGTCGTGCGAGGGCGGCATGATGTGGATCCACTGCCCGTCCGAGCATTCGAACAGCGACGCTTGCATGTTGTCCTTGGGCATCCCGATCCGCAGCGCGTCCGAGGGCGTCTCGGCCCGCGACCAGTGCATCATCATCGGGATCAAAGCGCCTTGGACCAGGCTCGTGTGAGCCGGGCCGGTCTGGCCGGTCCGGCCGCGAACGATCAGGCGAGCCATGATGCCGATCGCGGCCAGCCAGACGGCGCCCCAGCTGCCGAGTGGGAAGCGGACGTAGATCGGACCGTCGCGCAGGCCCTTCTGCTCGTCGAGGACGCCCATCCGGGCTAGGGCGAGCAGGTCGTCGACCGGTCGATCGGCCAATGGGTGGTTGACCGGCCAGGCGAGGACCGAGCAGGCGATCAGCTGCGGGTGCGCGGCGGCCAGGCTGGCGTCATCCA
>JAOPUY010000123.1 GCA_025963265.1 Frankiales bacterium
CCGGACGGGCCATCGCCCCCCACGCGCCGCGCGACCGCCGCACACTGCTGCCGATCAGCCCGGTCCACCGCCCGGCGGCTGTCCCGTTGGTCTCGGTGCCCGGCCACGCCTGGCTGCCGACCGCCGATGGCGCGCCCGCGGCCCGCAAGCGCCTCGACGACGCGACCACGGCGTACCTGAAGCTGGCTTCGGGCTGCGACCGCCGCTGCACCTTCTGCGCCATCCCGTCGTTCCGCGGGGCCTTCGTCTCCCGTCCGCCCGAGGACGTGCTGGGCGAGGCCAAGTGGCTGGCCGAGAGCGGCGTGCGCGAACTCGTGCTGGTGAGCGAGAACTCGACCTCCTACGGCAAAGACCTCGGCGACCTGCGCGCGCTCGAGACGCTGCTGCCGCAACTGGCCGAGATCGAGGGCCTGGAGCGAATCCGGGTCGCCTATCTGCAGCCGGCCGAGCTCCGGCCGTCCCTGCTTCAGGTGTTGGGCAGCACCCCCGGCGTCGTGCCCTACTTCGACCTCTCCTTCCAGCACGCCAGCGCGCCGGTGCTGCGGCGGATGAAACGCTTCGGGTCGACCGAGTCCTTCGTCGGGCTCCTCGACCAAGCCCGCGCGCTCGCGCCGGCGGCCGGCGCCCGCAGCAACGTGATCGTCGGCTTTCCCGGTGAGACCGAGGAGGACGTGGCCGAGCTCGAGCGCTTCCTGACGCTGGCCCGGCTCGACGTCGTCGGCGTGTTCGGCTATTCGGACGAGGACGGCACCGAGGCCGCTGACTTCGAGGGAAAGCTCAGCGAGGCCACCGTCGCCGAGCGAGTCGCCCGGGTGAGCGCGCTGGCCGACGAGCTGATCAACCAGCGGGCGGAGGACCGAATCGGGGAGCTGGTCGAGGTGCTGGTCGAGGAAGTCAGCACCCGGCCTGAGTCCGACCCGGGCGCCGCGCTCGGGGAATCGGACGGGCTGGAGGTCACCGGACGGGCCGCGCACCAGGCCCCGGAGACCGACGGCTCGGTGACGTTGATCGGCGACATCGCCGGCTTGCGCCGCGGTCAGCTGGTCACCGCCCTGGTCGTCGACAACGAGGGCGCGGATCTGATCGCCGAAGTGCGGAGCGGCACGGTCCGATGACGCACCTGGAGCCGCGCTCGGACCCGATCGGCGACCCCGTGGCTCAGGTGTCGGTGTGGAACATCGCGAACGGGCTGACGATCGCGCGGCTGGTGCTCGTGCCGTTCTTCGCCGCCGCGCTGTTCGAGCACGGCGGCCACTCCACCGGCTGGCGGGTGCTGGCGTGCGTCATCTTCGTCGTGGCCAGCCTCACCGACCTGGTCGACGGCGACATCGCGCGCAAACGCGGACTGGTCACCGAGTTCGGAAAGCTGGCTGACCCGATCGCCGACAAGGCGCTGATCGGGACGGCGCTGGTCGGGCTGTCGATGCTGGACGAGCTGGCCTGGTGGGTCACCGTGCTGATCCTGGCTCGCGAGGTGGGCGTCACGCTGCTCCGCTTCTGGGTCATCCGGCTGGGCGTGATCCCGGCCAGCCGCGGCGGCAAGGCCAAGACGATGGCCCAGGCCTGGGCCATCGGGCTGCTCGTGCTGCCGCTCAGCGGGGCCGGCCACGCGACGGCGACCGCCCTGATGTACCTCGCGCTGGTGCTCACCCTGGCCACCGGTCTGGACTACGTCTCCCGGGCCTTCAGCCTGCGCCGCTCCGCGCCGGCCTAACCGCCGGCCCACCGCCCGCCGGCGACCCCCGCCTCCTGACCCGCCGGCGGAGGCCGCGAAACGACCGCGCAACCGGACCACGTACCCGCCCGGAACACGACCTGCCTATTTTTCGTTAGACAGACGTTGACTGCGCAAAGAAATCTCGTCCTAGGTGCCCCGGAGCTCGCGGATTCGTCCCGAGCGCCAGGTTCACTGACGGCGAAACCTGTGATTACGGCAATTCGTCAGACGTTGGGGATACGCTTGTTGCACAGTAGAGAAATAGCGGCGGTGCAGTCATGACACCCAGTGGTGGGTGGGCATATGACGCCGGTAAACGAAGGGGGTATCGCAAATGGCAGTTCTTCGCCATGTAGTGGGCGAGACCCTGCGCGGAGTGCGACTGCGCCAGCGACGCACATTGCGAGAGGTCTCTGCCGCGGCCAGGGTCAGCCTGGGTTATCTTTCCGAAATCGAGCGCGGGCACAAAGAGCCGTCCTCTGAGCTCCTTGCGGCGATCTGCGAGGCGCTGGACGTTCCGTTGTCCGACATCTTCATGGCCGTGTCCGACACGCTGCGCCGTCAGGAGCGGATGGCCGACCGGACCATGGTGCTCGGATCCCGCACTGGGTCGCCGGTGCTTACCCCGGCTCCGCAGCGGGACGCCGACGGTCCGCAGGTGCGCGCGTTCCCGAACGTCGCCGCCTGAGCATCGGGCCGAGGGCCTGGACCCTCGGCCCGAGAACCTAACCATCGGCCCCGACGGGTCAGCGCGAGTCTTCGAACGCGCTCGTCAGGGCTCGATCGGCGGCACTTGCCGTCCGTAACACAATGAGATCGGGTCGGCATCGTGCGGCGCCCAACA
>JAOPUY010000130.1 GCA_025963265.1 Frankiales bacterium
GGCCATCCGCACCGACACCGGCTCGAAGTCGACTAGGAAGGTGGCGCAGCAGAGCTCGCGGCCACAAGAGCCGATGCCGCCGATCACCCGGGCCTCGTCTCGCGCGGACAACTGGCGAAGCTCGACCCGTCCCTTCAGGGTGGCTCCGAGGTCGCGCACCAGCGCCCGGAAGTCGACCCGGTGCGGCGCCGAGAAGTAGATGACGGTCCGATTGGTGTGCAGCACGTGGTCGACGCCGGTGACCTTCATCGGCAGGCCGTGCTCGCGGATCAACCGGCGAGCGGCCACCCGGGCCTCGGCGCGCTTCTTGCGGCTGGACTCCAGCGCCTCGAGATCCGCCTCGCTGGCCAGGCCCTCCAGCACGGGCAGGCCGCCGATGCCGTCGGTGTCCCAGGTCGGCGCCCACATCACCTGCGCCACTTCGGGGCCCTCGTCGGTCGGGTAGAGGACGTGATCGCCGACGGCCAGCGTGAGCTCACCCGGGTCGGCGTAGTACAGCCGACCCCGCTCGGTGAACGTCACGGCGCAAATCAGACCCATTGCCGCAGCCTAGACCGTCACGGCAGCCTGAGCGCCGCCGTCATCGCCTCGATCGCGAATTTCGGTTTCACGTTCAGGTCGATCGCCTCGCGGCATTCCAGCACGCGGTCCAGCCGCCGCAGGGCGCCCGACTGGTCGATGGAGCGGGCCACGCGCGAGACGTCCCGGGCGAAGTCGGGATGGGCGGCCGCGACCTCGGATCCGGACTGCACCAGCAAGACGTCGCGGTAGAAGCTCGCCAGGTCGACCAGCGCGCGATCCAACGCGTCGCGCTGCAGCCGGGTCAGCCTCGACTTCTGCTTGCGCTCCAGCTCCTTCAACGCCCCCGCGCTGCCGCGGGTGGCGCCGGCCGCGCCCTTCCCGGTGCCGCCCGCGCCCAAGGCGACCTTGAGCTCCTCCGTCTCGTTCACGTCCAACTCGCCGGTCACCGCGCGCGCCTCGGCCTCGGCCGCGCGCACCAGGTGATCGGCCGCCTCGAAGCACGCGTTCAGCGAGGTCAGCTGAGCCGGGATGGCCAGCACCTCGGCGCGACGGTCCCGCGCGTCGCCGTCTCGCGCCAGCCGGCGCGCGCGCCCGACGTGGCCCTGCGCCGCCTGGGCGGCCCAACGGGCCATCGCTGACTCGACGCCGTCAGCCTCGAGCACCGCGGCCACCGACTCGGGCGGCGGGATGCGCAAATTGACCACCCGGCAGCGCGACCGGATCGTGACGATGACGTCGTCCGGGTGGGTGGACGGGGCGCAAAGCAGGAAGACGGTGCGGTCCGGCGGCTCCTCGATGGCCTTCAGCAACGCGTTCGAGGCGCCTTCGGTCAGCCGGTCCGCGTCCTCGATGATCACGACCTGCCAGCGGCCCAAGGACGGACGCCGAGCAGACGCGGCGACGACGGCCCGCATCTCGTTCACGCCGATGGACAGGCCCTCCGGGATGACCGAGCGGACGTCGGGGTGGCTACCGGCCCGGACCGAACGGCAGCCTTGGCACTGCCCGCAACCGGGCGTGGTCAGCGGCCCCAGGGCCAGGGCGTCGGCGTTGTCGCACTCGAGGGCGGCGGCCAGCGCCCGCGCAGCCACCGAGCGACCAGATCCCGGCGGCCCGGTGAACAGCCAGGCGTGCGTCATCGCCCCCGGTTGCACGGGGCGTCCCGCGACCACGTCCGCTGCGGCCCGCGCCGCTTTGCTCAGCTCCTCGACGGCCGCGCGCTGACCGATCAGGGTGTCGAAGACCGTCATGGTCGGGCCTCGATGAGTTCAGTGACCACCGCGTGGATTATGCCGGCCAGCTCTGACATCGGCCGGGTCGCGTCGAGGGTGAGGTAGCGTGCCGGCTCGGCCTCGGCGAGCCGCAAAAACTCCTCGCGGACCCGCTCGTGAAAGGTGAGATCCTCGCGTTCCAGCCGGTCCAAACCGGTTTCGCCGTCCCGACCGCGCGCTCGCCGGAGGCCTTCGAGCGGCGCCAGGTCCAGCAGCACGGTCAAGTCCGGGCGCAGGCCGTCGGTGGCCCAGTCCGAGAGCCGCCGAACGTCCTCGGTGGCCAGCGTCCGGCCGGCGCCTTGGTAGGCGAGGGAGGAGTCGACGTAGCGATCGGTGATCACGATCTCGCCCCGCTCCAGGGCCGGGCGGATGACCGTCGCGACGTGGTGCGCGCGATCGGCGGCGAACAGCAGCGCCTCGCTGCGGGCCGACACGGCTCGGTCTGAGTCCAGCAGCAGGCCGCGGATATGTTGGCCGAGCGGCGTCGCGCCCGGCTCATGGGTGCGCACCACCCGGTGCCCGGCCGCGCTCAGAGCCTGGGCGAGCAGCGCGATCTGGCTGGATTTCCCACCCCCCTCGCCGCCCTCGAAGGCAATGAATGTCACCGGCTCACCCTACCGGGCTCGCGCTCGTCAGCTCTGGGCCAGCAACCGCCGCAACGACCGGACGGTGGCGGTCAGATCGCCGGGGGCCAACCCGGCAACCAGCTCGGACTCGAAGGCCAGGATCGACTCCAACGCGCCGTCCACCCGGCGCCGGCCGGCCGCGGTGAGCCGGATCAAGGACTGCCGGCCGTCGGAGGGATGCGCCCGGCGGCTGACCAGCTTGCGGGTGAGCAGCCGATCGAGCCGGTTGGTCATCGTCCCCGAGGTCACGTGGGTCAGCTCGATCAGCTGGCCCGGGGTGAGCTCGGCCGCCTCGCCGGCGCGGCGCAACGCGGCGAGCACATCGAACTCGTGGGCGGCTAGGGCGTGCTCGGCGAAGGCCTGCTCCCGGCGATCGTCTAGCAGTTGGGAAAGGCGCAGCACCCGCGAGAGCACCTGCATCGGAGCCAGGTCGAGGTCGGGCCGGACCGCCGCCCAGCCGGTCACGATCTCGTCGACCTCGTCGTCCATGGCGTCAGCTTAGCAACTCTCTTGACATCAAGGTATATTCTCTTGACGTCAAGAGATTAAGGAGGGCTAGGCATGCAATGGGATCCCGTTCAGTACGGCCGCTACTCCACTGAGCGCAGTCGGCCGTTCTTCGACCTGATCGGTCAGATTCACTCCGACCAGCCGGACGCGATAGTCGACCTCGGTTGCGGCCCGGGCGAGCTGACCGCCGCTTTGGCCGCCCGGTGGCCAAGCGCCCAGGTGACCGGGCTGGACTCCTCGCCCGAGATGATCGCTCAGGCCGGCGGCGCATCCGGTGCTCGTCCGGGCAACCTCAGCTTCAGCCTGCTTTCGGCGCAGGATTTTCACGCGGACTCGACGGACGTGCTGGTCAGCAACGCCATGCTGCAGTGGGTGCCGGAGCACCGCGACCTGCTCCGCCGATGGGCGCAGGAGCTTCGGCCCGACGGCTGGCTGGCCTTTCAGGTGCCGGCCAA
>JAOPUY010000157.1 GCA_025963265.1 Frankiales bacterium
CGCCGCGGTCGGCTGAGTACGGTGCCCGCTGGCCGCGCCGGGCAAGATTCTGGCCGTGTAGAGCGAGACGGCCAGGCTGCTCGGACTAAAGTCTTTGTTCGTGCTGCGCGCAGAGCGGCGCCGCGAAGCGTGAGGATCCGGGCTGCATGAACCCCTTGAACGGGCCGAGTTCCATGAATTCCGACGGGTTGACGCGGATGATCGACCCGGCGTGGGCGAGCTACGTCCGCCAGGTGCTGCTCCCATGGGTGATGATGCGTTACCCGGACGGCCAGGGACTGCTGCGCCCACCGGTCCAGGAACCATCGGTTCAGCAGCAACAGCCGAGTCCGTCACCCGAGCCGGTGAGCGCGTCCGTGCTGCACGTGACGGCCGACGCTTCTGACCAACAGCTCGCCTCGGAGTTGACCCGTCGCTTCGTCCGGATGAAGGCCACGGTCGTGACGGCCGACTCGCCCGACCTGCCGTTCCCGGACAACCACTTCGCCGGCGCCGCCTGCTTGACGACCCTGCACCGGATCACCACCCGCCGCGATCAGGACCGGCTGCTGTCCGAACTCTGTCGCGTGCTCAAGCCCGGCTCGTACCTGATCGGCTGCGATCCGCTGTTGAGCGGTCTCGGACCGACGTCGCGCGTCAAGCAAGCCCTCAAGCCAATCGGCTTCTTCGAGCTGGTGCCCCGCATTCGGCTCGCCGGCTTTTATGACATCGAGGCCGAGATGGGTCCGACCGCCCAGTGCTTCGCGGCCCGCAAGCCGTTCAACTGAGCGCGCCAGCCGTTCAACTGCTCGAGGACTCCTCGGGAGGGGTCAGCGCGCGGAGCATGGCTGGGAAATCAGGCATGCCCGAGCGCTCCACGATCTCGATGCGCAACCCGTTCGGATCGGTGAGATAGGCGAACATCGCGGGCTCGCCGCCCGCGGCCAAGCCGTGTGCTTCCAGGTCGAACCCGAGTTGGACCAGCCGCCGCGCAGTCGCGGCGACGTCGTCGGCCCAATAGCCGCAGTGGTGGGCCGCGTTGCCCGGGGCGGGCATCCACGGGGTTCCGGGAATCTGCTGGATCAGCTCGACGTGGGGCGGAAGCAACGAGTACACGAACCGCACGAGGAGTCGCAGCGGGCCGTTCGCCCTCGTCCAGATCGGCACGTCGCCGTCGATCGGGATCGTCCACCGATGACCGGCCGCGGCCGTCAGCTGGTCCATCGCCCTCGGCAGGTCGGGCACCATGAAGCCGGTGTGATAGAGGTCTTCGGCGCGCAACGGCGATGTCACGTCGTCACCGGCTGAGTGCTCAGCTGCTGTCGGCGTCGGAGGCGGCGGACGCGTGCAGCTGCGTCTCATATTCGTGCCAGGCCGCCAGCAGCTCTCGGCTGAGCCGGTGCAGGTCGCCGACCTGGCTCCACCACGCCAGCTGCTCGGCCTCGCTCCGTTGCAGCACGTGGTCAGGGTCCTGCAGGGGAACGTCGCTGCGGCCGAGGCCGGCCATCTCTCGCTCGAGCGCCGCGTGCTCCTCATAGAGCCTCTGATACTCAGCGCGCGCGGCTTCCAAGGACTCGTCTGTCATGGGCCTCAACGTAGAGCAAAAACCTGAGCGACACAGCAACCGGGGCGGCGCCGGCGTGCGCGCCGCGCGGTCGGGCGTGTGCTGGATCGCGCTGGTCAGTCCGACGGCGGTCAGTCCGACGGTGGTCAGTCCGACGGCGGTCAGTCCGACGGGACCGACGGCTGGACGCTGATCCCGGCCGCGATGGCGACCTCGCGGTAGGCGGCGGCCAAGCTGGCCAGGTTGGCGTGGGCGTTCAGCCCGCTGGGGTTAGGAGCGACCCACAGCTCGGCCCCGCCGAACTGCTCGGGCTGCCGACCGACCTGGGCCCGCGGGTGACCGAAGGCCGTCCGGTAGGCCGTGACGCCGAGGACGGCGACCACGGCGGGTTGAATGCGGCCGACCAGCCGCGCGAGCTCGCGGCCGCCGGCCTGCAGCTCGGCGGGGGTGAGCTCATCGGCGCGCGCGGTCGCGCGTCGGACCAGGTTGGTGATGCCGATGCCGGACCCGAGCAGCAGCTCGAGATCAGCCGGCCGGTATCCCCCCGACGGGTCGAGCAACCGCGGCAGCACGCCACCCCGGTACAGCGCTGGATAGAACCGGTTGCCCCGACGGCTGAAGTGGGCCTGCACGGCCGCGGTCCACAGACCCGGGTTGATCCCCACGAACAGCAGCTTGGTGGCCGGGCCGATCAAGTCGGGCACGGTGGCGTCGCGGAATGACTCCAACTCGGCCCGGGTGAATCCCACTCGCGAAGGATAGGAGTCCGGTTCCGGTGATGGCCTGGCGGTGCGGACGCGGGGGCTCGGCCAGGGCTCGGTCAGCTGGCGCGCGAGGCCGCCGCTGGACGGTGCGGCGCGCGACCCTGGCGATGGCTGAGCCGGCGCCGTTCGTCATCGGTCATCCCGCCCCAGACTCCCTGCTGCTGGGTTTCCATCGCCCACTGCAGGCATTGCAGGCGGACTGCGCATCGGCTGCAGACCGCCTTGGCTTGCTGGATCTGGCCGCCCGCGGCCGGGCCGGTGCCGATCGGAAAGAAGAGCTCTGGGTCTTGATCCGCGCACGAGCCCTGTTGACGCCAGTCCACCGCTTTTCCCCCTTGCGCAGACACTGCACCGACATCGTCGGCGGCCTGCGCTTCGCCGCGCTCGCCGACCGTGGGCGCCCCTCCGGTCTCAATCCCGACGGAGTGAGACCAGAGGGGCTGATGTGGTTTGCCTCAACTGTGGCCGAAGCCGTGCGAAGGCAGCGTGTGGATCGACCGGATTCGAGCAGAAGACACAGCGTGGAAACCAGAAGTTATCTCAACGCGGCCGTTCGGCGCGCAGGCGCCTCGGCGACGGGGGACCCGTCCCGTCCGTGGGAATCGGGCCGCCCGTCACAGACCGTCAGCTGGGGGTGGATGCTGTTTATCCGGCCAGATACGCCCGACGAGCACCCCCGTCAGTCTGCTCGTCGCACCGGCCGGATCGGCCGGCGTGTCTGTCACCTTGTGTAACCGAAGGTTGACAACAGCTTACGCGGAGTAAGCATTTAATCAATCCTTCATTCATCCTTCATTCGATGGCCACGGTGTTAGGGCCGGCCAAGGCCACATCGGCTCGCGCTTGATCGGCGGCGACGACCCGCTTGAAGAGCCAGAGCATCGGCAGCCCGAGCAGCAGCAGCGAGATCCCGGCGATCGGGAAGACGCGGCTGAAGCCGACCGACACGGCCAGCGCCCCGCCCAGCGCCGGGCCGAGCTGGGCCGACAGCGCCTGGACGCTTTGGTAGAGGCCGAACACCGAGCTGATGGCCGCCGAGGACACCACGCTGGGCAACAGGGCCACCGCGCTCGTCTGCAAGGCCCCCTGGAACAGCGACATGAGCACGATCAGGACGAACAACTGCTCGAAGGTCGAGACGGATCCGGCTGGAATCAGGAAGACGCCGACGCCGATGCAAGAGATGAGCAGCACCGTCTGCAGCCCGAGTCGCCGGATCAGCCGGCCCGACATCAGCGCCGAGAAGGCGCTGGCGACCGAGATCCCGAAGAACAGCCAGCCCACCAGGCCCGTGGTCGATCGCCCGGCCGGCTCGAGGTCGGAGACAAAGGAGGCCAGGATGGGCTGGATCATGGGCGCGGCGAAGCTCAGCACCATCACCAGGATGAGGGCGCACCACACCACTCTCGAGCGCAGCATGACCCGGATGGCGCCGGCCGGCTTGACCGCGGGCGGGCGGAGGTCAGGCTGGAAATCACTGGCCGTGATCTCGCCGGTCTCCACGACCAGGACCTCTTCCACCACCCGCTCCTCACGAATGAGGACGGCCGAGACGGTGGCCCCGGCGTACATCAGCACAGCGGTGGCGATGAAGGTCTTGCGATAGCCGAGCGCCCCGATCAGGCCAGCCGCCGCGACCGGGCCCAGGGCCAGTCCGAGCAAGGTCGAGGCCTGAAAGTGGCCGAGGGCCCGCGGCAGCAGCGGGCGCGGAGTGCCGGCGGCCATCAGGGCCATCGCGGCCGCCGGCGCTCCGGCCATGACGCCCACGAAGGCGCGGATCGCGATCACCTGCCAGGTGGCGGTCGCGAAGCCGAACAGCAGCAGCCCGGTGGCGCCGCCGAACGAGGCGCGCA
>JAOPUY010000165.1 GCA_025963265.1 Frankiales bacterium
CGCCGCGGTCGATGTCGCCGACGACCAGCACCGGCAGGTCGAACTGCCGGGCCAGCCCGAGGTTGGCCAGGTCGCGGTCCCGCAAGTTGATCTCGGCCGGACTGCCCGCTCCCTCGCAGATCACCACGTCGTAGCGGCTGCGGAGGTCGGCGTAGGCCTGGTGGACCGTCTCGGCCAGCAGCGGCTTGAGCTCGCGGTAGGACAGCGCGTCGGCCTCGCCGACCGGCTTGCCCAGCAACACGACTTGGGACGAGCGGTCGCTGCCAGGCTTGAGCAGCACCGGGTTCATCGCGGCCTCCGGTTCGACGCCGCAGGCTGCGGCCTGCATGGCCTGGGCTCGGCCGATCTCGCCGCCGTCGGCCGTGACCATCGAGTTCAGCGACATATTTTGGGCCTTGAACGGGGCGACGGCGACGCCCTGGCGGGCCAGCCAGCGACAGATCCCGGCCGTGAGCACGCTCTTGCCGGCATCGGAGGTGGTGCCGGCGACCAGCAGCGATCCCGTCGTCATGCTCGGACCGGACCCGTGCGGCGGGCCCCGGCGCCGACTGACCGCGCGACTGCGGCGGCGAGCAGCGCGGCGCTGAGGCCGACGGCTCGGCTCAGCGCGTTGGCCCGGCCGAGGTCGGCTGGCTGCGGATCGCCGCCCTCGCCCAGCCGCGGGCGGAGTTCGGTCCGTCCGGCGTAGCGGTTGGCGCCGCCGAGTTGGATGCCGAGCGCCCCGGCGAAGGCGGCCTCGCACCAGCCGGAGTTGGGGCTCGGGTGCTGGTTGCCGTAGCGGAGGGCGATCTGGGCGACCGGCCCGGGACGAGCGCCGACGACTGGGGCGAGCAGCGCGGTCAGCAGCGCGGTCAACCGGGCCGGGGCGAGGTTAGCCAGATCGTCGAGGCGGGCTGAAGCCCAGCCGAAGCGCTGGTGCCGGGGTGAGCGGTGACCGACCATGGCGTCCAGGGTGTTGACCGCTCGGTAGCCCAGTAAGCCCGGCACCCCGGCGACGGCGCCCCAGAACAGCGGGGCGACGACCGCGTCCGAGGTGTTCTCGGCGACCGATTCGATGGCCGCCCGCGCGATCTGCGAGGGGTCGAGCTGGCTGGTGTCCCGTCCGACGAGGTGGGTGAGCTGCTCGCGGGCCGCTGGCAGCTGACCGCGCTCGAGCTGGTCAGCAACGGCTGACGCCTCGGCGCGCAGGCTGGCGCCGCCAAGGACGGTCCAGGTCGCGATCGCCACCAGCACCACCTCGATGACGGCCCGGTTCCGACCTCGGGTCAGCCGGTGGCTCAGCGACTCCAGGCCGAACGCGGCCAGCGTGACGCTGCCCACGGCCAGCCCGGTGAACAGCGTGCCCTCGGCCCGTCGATCAGCCCAGAGCCGGTCCTCCAGCCGCTGGGCCGCGCGACCGAACAACGCGACCGGATGGCCGCGGCGCGGGTCAGAGATCACCGCGTCCGCCGCGGCGCCGAGGAGCAATCCGACAGCTCGGGCGCCATTTCTTCTCACCCGGCCGCCCTCTCTGACGATTGGTTCTCTTGAGTCCTGCCGAACCGGCTCACCACCTTAGCGAGCGGTGGCCCCGGTCGCGGCCGGGGTCTGGCCGGACGGATGCGAACAACTCGTCCCCGGCTCAGCGGCGGATTACCGACAGATGGGTCAATCCGCTTGAACTGTGAATCGCTTTGTGTTTAGCGTGCGTTAAGCACGAGAGTTGGGGGACCCACGTGACGAGGGAAGCTGTGACGGTACGGCGAGTTGGTCGAGCGCTATCGGCCCGCGCGAAGGCTCCGGCGGTGCTCATGGCGACGGGCGCGCTCGCCATCGGACTGCTCGCCGTGACGGCACCCTCGGCCTCGGCCGCCGTCAGCCCGCACGATCCGCGCGGCCGACTGGACGCGATCACCCTCCTCGGCAACGTCGTCAGCATCCGCGGCTGGTCCTTCGACCCGGATTTGCCCGGCACCGTCCGCATCGTGGTCACCGACAACGGGGTGCCCAGCACCTCGACCAACGCCAGCCGCCTGCGCGTCGACGTCGGCCAGGTGTTCAAGAGCGCGGGAAACCAGCGCGGGTTCGCCGGCGCCTTGACCCTCGCGGCCGGCAAGCACACCGTCTGCGTCATCGCCGGTGACTTGGGGCTGGGCAACGACACCCAACTCGGCTGCAGCGTGTTCACCGTCGCCAAGCAGCCCGGAGCCACCACGATGGGCGCCGTCTCGCTGAAGAAGCCGGTCGGACGATTCGACGCCTTCACCCAAGGCAACGGCTGGGTGGCGGTGCGCGGCTGGGCGGTGGACCCGGACACGGCCGGACCGCTCAACTACGACGTGATGATCGCCGGTCAGTCCCTCGGCTCTGGCGTGGCCAACGCGCTGCGCCCGGACGTGCACGCCGCTTACCCGCTCTACGGCTCATTCCACGGCTACGCCGGCTCGTTTGTCGCTCCGACGACGCCTGGAAACTACGAGCTCTGCGTGGTCGCGGTGAATAACGCCCGCGGCGGCAACACCATCGTCGGCTGCAAGATCATCACCATCCGCCCGACCAGCGAGCCCAGTGAACTCGGCACTGCGGCGGCCAACGACGCCGCGGCCGCCATCCAGGCCCAGGCCATCGCCTCGGGCGCGACCACCGCGGCCGCGTTCAACGGAGCGCCCGACAGCGCCGCGCGGATCTCGATCGCCACCCACGCCTTGCTGAACCAGGCGACCGGGCGCGGACCCAAGCCGCCCGCGGTGAAGGGCGTGCCCGCGTTCGCCGTCGCCAGCTCGACCAAGGTCGTCGACGAGCAAGCCGTGATGGGCAAGACGCCCGTGCTCGGCACCTTCCCGGCGGCCAAGAAGGGCGGCCGGCCGGGAGCGGCGCGCTCCCTGCAGTTCTTCGGCAACGACGCGCTGGCCACCCCCGGCGCGGCCGGTGACGGGATCATCGGGGCGGCGGCCATTTTGCTGCCCAACGGCACCACCGTGCACCCGAGGCTCCCCAGCTACAGCGGCACCTCGCTGCGCGCGGCCGTCGCCGTCGACGCCGGCTTGGCGCACCTGGGGGACAGCTACGTCTGGGCCGCGGCCGGTCCGACCACGTTCGACTGCTCAGGCCTCACCCAGTGGGCATACGCTAAGGCCGGGGTCAGCCTGACCCACTACACCGGCTCGCAGGCGGTGCAGGGCGTCCGTGTCACGCCGTCGCAACTGTTGCCCGGCGACCTGCTCCTCTTTGGCGCGGACCTGCATCACGTCGGGATGTACCTCGGCGCCGGCTACATGCTGGACGCTCCGTACACCGGCGCCTACGTCCGGGTGGACAAGGTCTCGTGGTTCGACGACTTCACGCTGGCGGTCCGTCCCTGAGTTTGGTCTGAGCACTTGCTCGGAACTCATCCGGCGTACTCGGGCGTTGACCCCGCAAGCGCTGCGACGAGCACCGGAGGCAGGATGTCAGGCGGACTGGACCCCACGGAGGCGGCAGCTTCGTCTGCCGCGTCCTCGGCTGCCCTCGAGGGCGTCGAGGTCGAGGTGGAGGTCGAGGTCGTCGCGGTGCACAGCTCCGAGACCGAGGTTCGGCCGCCGCGCTGGCTGCAGCCGATGCGAAACGCGGTCCGCCGGCTGCCCGGCGGCGCGCTGGTGTGGAAGGTCCTCGTCGGACTCGTGGGCGGGGCCATCCTCGTGCTCGGTCTGCTGCTCATTCCGCTCCCCGGCCCGGGTTGGGCCATCGTCTTTCTGGGCCTGGCGGTCTGGGCGACCGAGTACGCCTGGGCCTACCGGCTGCTGCTGTTCGGGCGACGGACGGTCAAAGCGTGGACCGATTGGGTGCTGCGGCAGAACCTGCTCGTCCGCGGATTGGTCGGCGTGGCCGGCCTGCTGCTGTTAGCGGCGCTGGTCGCCGCCGGTTGGTACTTCTTCATCCGGTAGCGCGGCCGAGGAGGGTTTCCGCCCATGTAAACTGCCTGAGGTTTCAATTCGAGTCGGTCACGATGGCTCCGAGAAGGTCCCTTAGCTCAGCGGGAGAGCGCTCGCTTCACACGCGAGAAGTCACTGGTTC
>JAOPUY010000197.1 GCA_025963265.1 Frankiales bacterium
CGTCCCGGCGTCGGAGGGGTTCGGTGAAAGATCGGGGTCCTGGTCGGAGGGGTGGGCGAAGCGGGCGACGAACTCATCCTCGAGTTCGGCGGTGCGGGCTCGGTGGTTCGCCTGCTGGGCCGGGGTACCAGCGCTGAGGATTTCGTCCTGCTTGGTCTTGAGTGAGAGCAACTCGCGGCGGAGATCATCGTCGGACAATTGTTTGGCTGGCACGCCGATCGTCATAGCAACCTCTGGATCTCGGTTTTTCCAGGCGCGCTGCTCGGCCCGCTGTATCCGGCTAGGGGCCCTCGCCCGTCACTTCAGGTGCGAAGTGAAATCCCGTCCGCGCCGCCGATCTTGTCCGCCTCGATGGTCCGTAAGCCCTCGCCGAGCCGCTCACGGGCCTGCTGCAACAGCTTCAGGGAATGCGTCGAGCTGTCCTCGATTGCGGCTCGCTCATGACTCGCGCCGTGCTCCTCGATGAGGTGGGCCTGCACCGCGGCCGCCACCTCGTCGACCGCCATTAGGGCTTGGTAGATCGCTCTCTCGCGAGCGGAGTCATCAGGCACAAAGTGAGTATGCATCGTTCAGCGGGGTAGAGATACAGCCGAGCGGCAAAATCTTGTGACAACGCCGCCCTTGCGTCTCACGGCTGACACTGGAAGCATGGCGATCGTTCTATGACGTCGCGGCAGTGGAATGCCGGCAACCGCCTAGTCCCGTGAAGGTTTCTCTCACAAAGGGTATCCGCGCGGGTCAGCTCACCCAGACCCTCATTCTCGGACTGAGACGGTTGCTCCACCGCAGGCCGCTTCACACTCGTATAACTGAAGGAGTCGCCATGAAGGCCATGAATTGCCCCTGCGGAAAGCAGATCACCGGAGACACCGACGAGGAGTTCGTCGTCAACGTCAATGAGCACCTCGCCAGCGCTCACCCCGAGATGGCCGGCAAGTACAACACCGAGCAGATCCTCTCCCGGGCCCAGGAAGTCTGATCGCCGGGTGACGGATGAAGCTGCCCGGCGGTCCGCAGTGGCCGAGCCGGCTGGACCGAGCACACCCGGGCAGTTGGCCGGCCGACGCATCCTCGTGACCGGCGCCGCGACCGGGATCGGAGCGGCCGCCGTCGAGGTTTTCGCCGCCGAGGGCGCGACCTTAACCGCCACCTACCATCAGACCCCGCCGCCCGAGCGGCTTACCTCGCTGGCCGACTGGGTGCAATGCGACTTTCGCCAAGAGGCGCAGGCGAATCGGACGGTGCAGGCCGCCGCAGCGGCTATGGGCGGCCTGGATGTGCTGTTGCACGCAGCCGGCACCTGGCGAGCGGGCGCAGCCGGTCAGTTGAGCGAGGAAGACCTCGACTTCATGCTGGCGACCAATGTGAAGGCGACGGTGTTCGCCAACCAGGCTGCCTTTCACGTTATGGCCGACGACGGCGGCCACATCATCAATCTCGGGTCGAGCGAAGGCGTGACCGGGGTGCCCTATGCATCGAGCTACTCACTGGCTAAAGGCGCCGTGCACAGCTGGACGCGCTCAGCCGCTCGAGCGTGGGGGCAACACGGGATAACGGTGAACGCTCTGGCGCCCGCGGTCGAGACCCCGGGCGCCGATCGGTTCCGGGAGTTCATCGGCCCGGAAGGCGCGGCCTCCTTGAACGAGCGGATCGCCGAGTCGACCCCCATCGCCAGCTCGCTCGGGAAGGGCCTCGGCGATCCCATCCGCGACCTCGGCCCGATGATGGTCTTCCTGGCTAGCGTCGGTTCGCGGTACGTCACCGGACAGCTGTTGGCGGTCAGCGGCGGCGGCATGATGCTCGGCGCCTAAGCCCGCCGTAGACCCTTGGTCGAAAAGCATGGGCGGGGGACCGACCGCCGGTCACCCATCGATCCAGCGCTCTCCGGCCAGCACCCGGCCGACGGCGCCTCCGACGTCGTCGCCGAGCAGCGTCGCGACCGCGAAGTCCGCGGCGAGGCCGTCGAACTCACCATGGTGCTTCAGCATCGCGTGCTTGCCGCCGGCAATCCGGACGTACCCAACCGGGCCGCGTCGAGCCAGCGCCTCAGCGACTGCGGCCGAGTTGGCCGGGCGTGCGATGCGGTCGGCGGTGCCGTGCACGATCAGGATCTGCCGTCCCGGCCGGCCCTCGGCCACGTCAGTCGGGTACACCCACGGCGCGAGCGCGACGGCGCTGCGCACCCCAGGCTCGGCGCAGGCTAGCAGCGCGGCCCGCCCGCCGAGCGAATGGCCGACCAGGCAGATCGGCGCTCCGGCGCCGAGACGCTGTCGAATCTGTCCCAGCGCCCAGCGGGCGTCATCCACCGGCGTGTGCTCGTTGTCCCAGCCCCGAACCGAGTTCAGCAGCCGGAACACCGCCAGCCGGCCTTGTCCGCGCCGAGCGATGCGGGCGGCGATCGGGATCATGCGGAGCACCGAAAGCTGCGCCGGGCTGACCATCTTGTTCCGCCGCCGCCCGGCGCCACCGTGCAGCACCAGAACGACTCCGCCGGGTCGGTCGGGA
>JAOPUY010000203.1 GCA_025963265.1 Frankiales bacterium
CGCGGGTCATTGATCCGGCTGCGCAGCCGGCGGGTCTGCTCGTCCGGACCCACCTCGAGCCAGTACTTGATGAGCAGGATCCCCGAGTCGATGATCCACTGTTCGACGGCCGGAGCCAGCTCGAGGAAGCGGTCCGTCTCCTCCGGGGTGCAGAAACCCATGACGCGCTCCACGCCGGCTCGGTTGTACCAGCTGCGATCGAAGATCACGACCTCGCCGGCCGCGGGAAAGTGCGTGAGGTAACGCTGCACATACATCTGCGACTTCTCGCGCTCATTCGGAGCCGGCAGCGCCACAACTCGGAACACCCGGGGACTCACGCGTTCGGTGATCCGTTTGATCGTGCCGCCCTTGCCGGCGGTGTCCCGGCCCTCGAACACGATGCAGATCTTGGCGCCGTTCGACTTGACCCACTCCTGCATCGCGACGAGCTCGCCGTGCAGTTTGCGCATCTCGCGCTCATACCGCTTGCGGCTCATCTTCGGCGGCTTCGCATCGACAGCGGAGTTGGCTACCTCCGAGGCACTGCGGTCGCGTTGGTGCTTGTGGTGCTTCTTCTTCTTCGCCATGTCAGTCAGACCCTCCGACCTCGATCGATTCGGGCAATGAGCTTGCCGAGCTCCCACAGCAGGAGCAGGGCGACTGGCGCCACGAGGGCCCACCCGAACTGCTGCAGGTTGAGCTCGGTGGTGTTGAGGATTCGGTTCAGGACCCCGACCTGCGTGATCAGCACCGCGAGCACAAACTCGCCCAGACTGACCAAGTTCAATTGCTTGCTGTCAAACGTGGACGGCGTCAGCACGCTTTCGGTTTCGCTGCGGCATTCGGCCGCGGCGACGATTAGACACAGTGCGAACGCCGTCAACGCGATCGATTGGCCGATCTGGACACTGTCGAAATGCCGAACGCCGAGTTCGATCAACAACAGCAGGCCAATGGTGAGCGCCAGCCCGACGAGGCCGACGGTGATCAGGAGCGGTCTCGTGAGCACGGACGCGCCCCGTGGTCGTGGGCGTCGGGCCATCAAGCCACTGATCGCCTGGTCGAAACCGAGCGCGAAGCCGAAGGGCGCGTTGACCACGAAATGAATCCAGAGCACCTGGGCCGGCGTGAATGGCTCGCTGTTCGCAATGTCGAACAGCGTCGCGCCGAGGAATGTCAGCACGAACACGACAAGCAGGACGAGCACGAAGCGGATGTACTTCGTGAGGTTGTCATAGATCTTGCGTCCCTGCTCGACGGCGAACACGATCGTCGCGAAATTGTCGTCGGACAGGACCATGCGGCCGGCGTTCTTTGCGACTTCCGTCCCGCTCCCCATCGCGATGCCGATGTCGGCGGCTTTGATCGCGGGCGCGTCGTTGACCCCGTCGCCCGTCATGGCCACGACGTCGCCCTTCAGCTTCAGCGTGTTCGCCAGCAGCACCTTGTGCTCCGGGGCGACCCGACCCACCACGCCGATGGCCTCGATGCGGGTCAGGCGATCTTGCTCAGACAGCGCAGCGAAATCCGCGCCGAGGATCGCCTCGCCTGGGATGTCGAGCTGCCGGGCGATGGCCGCGCCGGTGATCACGTCGTCGCCGGTCACCATCCGAACCCGGATGTGTGCTGCCTGGGCGCTGGCGATCGCCGCCTTCGACTCCTCGCGGGGCGGATCAACCATACCGACCAGGCTCGTCATCTGCAGATCGGCAACGTAGCCGAGCAGGTCACCGTTCGGGTCGAAGGACCCCGGGGCTAGATCGCGCATCGCCGCGGCCATGACTCGTTCGCCCGCCCGCTCCATTCGCTCCATATGCTCGCGGCCGCGCTGGGCCAGGGCGCTGTCCCACGCTGTCGTTTCGCCGTCGCGCAGGGCCGTCGCGGCGCGCGACATCACCGCGGGCGCCGCACCCTTCACAAAGCACCGCACCACGGGGCGGCCAGCCGAGTCGACCGCGTCGTTGAACGTGGCCATCAGCTTGTAGGTCGGGTCGAATGGCAAGGTCGCCAGCCGGGGCAGCCGCTCACGGCTGGAGTCGATGTCCAGGCCGGCCTTGCAACCCAGGACGAGCAATGCCCCTTCGGTCGGGTCGCCGACCACCTTGCCGTCGACGAGCTGGGCGTCGTTGGCGATCAGGTACGGCAGAATCGCCGACTCGATATCGCCGTTGGCTCCGACTGGGTGATGGACCGCACCCTCGAGGCCATACCCGACGCCGGAGATGGTGTACCGGTCGCCCGGATCGACCACCTCGACCGCCGTCATCTGGTTCATCGTCAGGGTGCCGGTCTTGTCGGAATTGATGGCCGAGGTAAATCCCAACGTCTCCACCGAGGGCAGGTCCCTGACTATGGCGTTTCGTTTCGCAAGGTCGACTCCGCCCAGGGACAGGATCGTCTGGCTCACGGTTGGCAGCGCCTCCGGAATGGCGGCGATGGCCAGCGACACGACGCTGACGAACAGCGCGTCCCACGCTTCACCGCGGGCGCGGCCGAGCGCGAACATCACCACCATCGTGAGCCCGGCGGCCGCGGCGATCCACAACGTCAGCCGGTCAAGCTCTTTGGTGAGCGGCGAAGCCTCTCGGGTCGTGGCCGAGAGCATCCCAGAGATCTTGCCCAGCTCGGTGTCATTGCCGGTTCCGGTCACGATCATCGTCGCGCTGCCGTGGGTGACCGGGGTGTTCATGAAGGCCATGTTCGTCTGATCGCCTGGCCCGAGGTCGAGAGCTTCGCCGAGTTGGCCAATGGAGATGGTCTGGGCGTCCTTGGCCGCCGGCTCGCTCTCGCCGGTGAGCGCCGACTCGTCGATCTGCAGAGCGTTGGCCGAGATGAGGCGGCCGTCGGCCGGCACCTCGTCGCCCGCGGCGAGCAGCACCACGTCACCGACCACGACTTGCTCGGCCGGGATCTCTGATTCGGCTCCGTCGCGGCGGACCCGCGCGGTCGCTTTCATCATCGACTTCAGCGCGTTCATAGCGCTTTCGGCCTTTCCCTCCTGCCGCAGACCGACAACCGCGTTGAGCAGAGTCAGCCCGACCAGGACGACCGCCGTGCCCCACTCCTTGATGAACAGGGACACGATCGCCGCCGCGACCAGGATGATCTGCATGTAGCTGCGGTACTGCTCGAGGAGCCGGAGCCAGCCCGGTTTCGGCGTCTCCTCCGGCAGGGTGTTCGGGCCATGTCGACCCAGCGATGCGGCCGCGGCGGCCGCGGTGAGCCCGACCGCCGGGTCGACGGCGAGCTCGGAGGCGACTTCGCTCGGCGATCGGGCATACCAGAGGCCAGCCGGTGCGGCCGGGCGCTGCGGATCGGCGCTGGTTTGGATCGACATGGGGGCCTCCAGGGTCAAGATTGACCGCGGACTCGTGGGCGCTAGGAGCCTGCACTCGAATGGTCGATCCCGATCGCCCGATTCGGCTCACCCGCTTTGGATGATGGGAAAGCCTCGGAGATCGGCAATTATCGTGGTCCGGAAGTCAGAGACGGCCGGAAAGGCCGGCCACCGCGACGATCGGCGATGACGAATGTCCGGAAGGTGACGCGCCATGTTCAAAGATGAAGTCTGGCGGTTCTTCGCTGCGGCGATGCTCGGTCTCGCGGGAATCCTGCGCATCTTCGACGCGGTCTGGGCATTTGCCTATAACGGAACACTGCCCAGCAACCTCGAAGGCGCGTTGTTCGGGCACAGCCTGAACACATATGGCTGGGTATATCTGATCGTGGGAATCATCTTGATTGTCAGCTCCATCGCAGTGGTGATGGGATCAGACGCCGGCCGGTGGATAGGCATCATCGCCGCCGCCATCGGTGCGATCAGCGCGATCTGGTGGATGCCCTACTACCCCGTGTGGTCGTTGACCTATATCGGGATCAGCGCCTTGGTGATCTACGGGCTCGTCGCCTACGGGGGACGCGAGGCCTACGACGCCGCCAAGACGGCCTAGCGCGCGAGCCTCAACCACAGGCAGGCCGCGATGGCGATGGCGCATTGCACCTTCGACCGCGCCCAGACTCCCGCGGCGCCGGCGCGCCCGACTGTCGTCACGCCGCCCCCGTGAGGGTGACTCGTGCGGGTTCGCTGACCGCGGAACCGGGCGTCACCTCGACAGCTGGACCCAACAAGAAGGCGAAAGCGAAGGCGCCACTCGCGGTGCTCCGAACCTGGCGTCCGACCGGGTCGCGGGTCCTGTCGCTGCTCATCAATGCGGTCATGGCCGCCGGTGTCGTGTGGGTGGTGCTCGTGATCGCGCCGGGCATCACGTCGACCAGCGATCTTCAGATATTCCTCACGATCGTCGTACTGGCCGCGGTCTCGACGCTGCTTCGCCCGCTACTCGTGGCGATGGCTGCCCTCATGTCCCCAGTGGGCGCGTTGCTGGTCGGACTGTTCGCGCAAGCCGTTCTCACTTACCTGGCAATCTCCATCACTCCCGGCATATCTGTGTCGAGCTTCTGGTGGGCGCTGTTCGCCGCGTGGCTGACCGCAATGCTGACGACGCTGATCGCCTGGGTCGGCGACGCGGACGAGGCGGACGCCCTGATCGCCATAACCTTGCGTCAGGCCGCAGGTGAACGAGACCTGCCCCGGCGAGAGGACCAGCCTGGTGTGCTGTTCGTGCAGATTGACGGGTTGTCAGCGCCGCTGCTGAAGTGGTTGATCGTCGCCGGCAACCTGCCGACGTTGAGTCGTTGGGTCCGCGGTGGTAGCCATCGACTCGTCGAGTGGCACACCGGGATACCGTCCACCACGCCGGCGAGCCAGGCCGGCATCCTGCACGGCGGCGCGCGCCACGTTCCCGCCTTCCGCTGGTATGAGAAGGAATCCGAACGTCTCGTCGTGACCAATCGGCCAGCTGACGCGGCCTATGTCGAGGCGATGATGAGCGATGGCGCCGGCCTGCTCAGCGGCGGTGGGGCGAGCATCAGCAACGTGTTCTCCGGGGACGCCGACTCAGCAGCGCTCACGTTCAGTCGAGTGTCTCGTCGGAACAAGGCATCTCGCGGATCCGCGCTATTCCTAGTGAGCCCGAATGGGCTCTCCCGCGCCCTGATCCTCACGGTTGGCGAGGTGGTGAAGGAGCTCTACCAGGCGCGCCGACAGCGTCGGCGCGACATCCAGCCGCGCATCTCGCGGGCGGGTCCCTACGTAGCGCTGCGAGCCGCCACCAATGTCGTCTTGCGCGAGCTGAACACTGTCCTCATCGCCGAGCAGATGGGACGCGGCGCCCCGGTCATCTACTGCGACTTCGTGGACTACGACGAGATCGCTCACCACGCCGGTCCGACCCGACCGGAATCGCTCGCCGCTCTGGTCGGCCTCGACCGCGTCATCAGTCGGTTGGAGCGCCTCGCCGCAGAAGGACCAAATCCGTACGAGATCGTACTGATCTCCGATCATGGGCAGAGCCAGGGCGCGACCTTCCGGCAACGCTACGGCGCAACGCTGGATGAGGTCGCGCGAAGCCTCATGTCCGGCCCGGTTTCCTCCGCCACCCATGCCGAACGGGTCGAGGAGTGGGGACCGATCAATGCGCTGATCACCGAGTTCACCTCGCAGAAC
>JAOPUY010000212.1 GCA_025963265.1 Frankiales bacterium
TTGGCAACGACCCGAGTGCGGTTCTTGAAGAACTCCAGCGGGATGAGCGGCGATTCCGAGACGGCCTCGATCCTGACCATGAGCGCGAGCAGCGCGAGACCGCCGAGCAAGGGCAGCAGCACGTTCACTGAGCCCCACGGGTGGGTCGCCGCCTGGAGCAGTCCGTCGACGACCGCGATCAGGCCGGCTGTGCCGGTGATCGCCCCGGCGTAGTCCGGGCGGTTGGCGGTTCGGACCATCCGGCTCTCCGAGACCAACCGCGGCACCATCACGAGCGCGAACAGGGCAACCGGCAGGTTGACGAAGAAGATCCAGCGCCAGGACGCGAAGTCGACCAGCACACCCGAGATGACCGTTCCGGAGGTGCCGCCGAGTCCCGCGATGCCGCCCCACAGGCCGAGCGCCTTCATCCGCTCCCGCGGGTCGGGGAACAGCAGTGCGATGAGGCCGAGGGAAGCCGGCGCGGCCATCGCCTCGCCCGCCCCCTGCAAGAAGCGGGAGGCGACGAGCATGCCCGGGTTGACCGCTGCGCCGCAGGTCGCCGAGGCGATCGCGAACAGTCCGACGCCGAGAAGGAACAACCGCCGGCGCCCGAGGATGTCAGCCATCCGGCCGCCGAGCAGCAAGAGGCCGCCAGCCATCAGCACGTACCCGTTCACCACCCAAGCGAGTCCGGCCTGCGAGAAGCCGAGGTCGTGCTGCACTCGGGGAAGCGCGACGTTCACGACCGTGACGTCGAGGATCAGCATGAACTGAATGAGACCGAGCACCCCCAACGCCTTCCAACGGCGTGGATCGGGAATGGTCTCAGATCCCGAACCGCCCAACGTCGAACCTGCGCTCATCGATGCACCTCTCAAGTGTCACGGTCTCCACTGACCACGGCGGCACAGCCGGACCACCTATACGTCGAACGGTGAGCCGGAAATTCGACAGCGCCTGGAACGCGGCCCCAGAGCTGGCCGAAGATCCACCACGAAGTCCGTCGCTGCGTGCAGGGCGACGCTAAACCGACCCACTGACAACCCCGCGCTTTCATCACAGCGAGTTAACAGAAAGCTCCCTAAGGTCCACGCATGGGGATCTTGAAACCGCTAGCGGTCACGGGCGTCGTCATCGCGCTGTCGGTCGGGTTGGCGCCTGGCGTGTCGGCGAACCGGGCGCCGGCTTTCGCGCCCTCGCCGGGCAGCGCCGGCGCCGGCGACCCGTACTTTCCCCTACAAGGAAACGGTGGCTATCAAGCCCTGCACTACGACCTCGACATCGACTATCAGCCCTCGGTCCAGCACTTGAGCGGCGCGGCGACGATCCGCGCGGTGGCGACGCAGGACCTGTCGCGATTCGATCTGGACCTCCGGCGCAACCTGGTCGTGTCCGCGGTGACCGTCAACGGGCGCCGCGCGGCGTTCACCCAGCCTGCGGCCTTGAGTCAAGAACTAGTCATCACTCCGCCCTCGGCCTTGCACCGGGGGCTCCCCTTCGTCGTCAGCGTGCGTTACGCGGGCCACGCGGAGGCGGTGACCGATCCGGACGGATCGCCCGACGGCTTCATCCCGACCAGCGACGGCGCCTTCGTGGCCAGCGAGCCGCAGGGCGCGCCGTCCTGGTTCCCGGCGAATGACACCCCGACCGACAAGGCCACCTTCAGCGTCTCGATCACCGTCCCGGCCGGCCTCACCGCCGTGTCGAACGGCACCCGCGTCGCCAGCTGGACAGCAGGCGGGCAAGCCCACTCGACGTGGCTGATGGGCGACCCGATCTCGACGTACCTGGTGACCGCGACCATTGGGCGCTTCAGCGTGACGACCGGCCGCACCGGGCGCGGCGTGCCCTACCTGATCGCGGTCGACCCGACCCAGGCGGCCGAGAGCAAGCCGGTGCTGGCCAGCTTGCCGTCGATGGTCGACTTCTTCGCTTCGGTGTACGGGCCTTACCCGTTCACCAGCGCCGGCGCGATCGTCGACGACGCGCCCGAGGTCGGCTACGCACTGGAGACCGCGACCCGGCCGGTGTTCGACCGGGCCCCCGACGTCCAGACCCTCTCGCACGAACTCGCGCACCAATGGTTCGGCGACAGCGTCACCCTCAGCCGCTGGCGCGACATCTGGCTCAACGAGGGCTTCGCGGAATTCTCCTCCTGGCTCTGGGACGAGCACGCCGGAATCGAGACGGCCGCCGCGCACCTGCAGGATCTGTTGAGCGAACCGGCCGACAGCGACGTCTGGGACCCGCCGCCGTCGAATCCGGGATCGGCGGCCGACATCTTCGACAGCTCGATCTACGAGCGCGGCGCCGGAGCGCTCGAGGCCTTGCGGGAACGCCTCGGCGACCAAGTGTTCTTCACGATCATGCGCGGGTGGGCGCGGACAAACCGGGGTGGCAACGCCACCGTGGACGACTTCCGGGCTTACGCCGCGGCGGTGTCACACCGCAACCTCAACTCGTTCTTCGCGACCTGGCTCGACCAGCCCGGCAAGCCGGTCAGCTGAGCTCGGCGGGCTGCTTCGACGCGTGACAATGGCCGGCGTGACGGGTGAGGCGGCGCCGGACCGGCTGCGGCGGATTTGCCTGGCGCTGCCCGGTGTGACTGAGCGGGTCAGCCACGGCGAGGTGTCCTTCTTCGTCGGCAAGCAATTCGTCGCGGTCGACGATCACCACCACGGGGCCGACCGGCTGGCGTTCTGGTGTCCGGCCCGGCCCGGCGCGCAAGAGCAGCTGATCGCCGAGGACCCGGCGCAGTTCTTCCGGCCGCCCTACGTCGGCCACCGCGGTTGGGTCGGAGTCCGGATCGATTTGGAGCCGGACTGGGCCGAGATCGCCGAGATCGTCCGGGACGCTTTTCGCCTGGTCGCGCCTAAGCGGCTACTGGCTCAACTCGATCCGTGAGCGGCCACCGGGCCAGGCCGGTAGCGCGAAGGACCGCCCTAGAGGGTGGGCGCGGCTTTCAGCGGATCCCGTCGCCGCAGCGCGGGCGAGCTCGCACCCTCGGCGTCGTCGGGCGTCCGGGTCGGGCTCACGATGACGGCGCCATTTTGATCGTGCAGGACGATCTGGTCCCGTCCCCAGCGCTTGGCCTGGAACAGCGCGGTGTCGGCGCGGGACAGGACAGTCGGCAAGTCCTCGTGCGGGCCGGCCTCGATGACGCCGAAGCTGACAGTGAACTGAGGCAGTCCGGCGACGGTGATCGCCGCCTCGAGCCGAGCCCTCATCTCGTCCAGGATCTCACTGGCCCGCTGGACGGTGCAGCCGGCCAGGGCGATCACGAATTCCTCCCCGCCGTGTCGGCAGACGA
>JAOPUY010000271.1 GCA_025963265.1 Frankiales bacterium
AGCGGGGCTTCGACGGTGGCTGGCAGCTACAACCTCGTCACCCCGAAGCGATTGCTTGACACCCGGACCGGGCTGGGCGCGAAGAAGGGCGCCGTGGTCACGGGCGTCACGGTGTCCCTCCCGGTGACTGGCCTGGCCGGGGTTCCGGCCACGGGCGTCCGCGCCGTCGTGCTCACCGTGACCGAGACCGAGCCGACGGTCGCCGGCTCAGTCACCGTGTGGGCTGACCGCACCGCGCTGCCGCCGACGTCGAACTTGAACTTCGCCCACGGGGCGACGGTGCCGAACCTGGTCATCGCTCAAGTCGGCGCCGACGGCAAAGTCTCCATCCGCATGAGTGGCAACGGCTCCGTCGAGCTACTCGCCGATGTGAGCGGCTACATCCGCTAGGCAGCGGACACGCGGCACCGTCACCTCGTCGTCGTCCTCGGAGAATCCGGGGGGTCTACGGGGTGACGGTGCCGTCGCTCAATAGCCAGCGAAACCGACGTCGCTGTACATGCTCGAGCGGTTGTCGGCGTTGTCGAAGGCTCGGTAGCTCACGTAGCCGCGCAGAAACGGCCCGGCCGCGCCGCAGGCCTCGTACAGCTGGTCGTCGGCCCCGCTCCACGGATGCAGCAACAGGGCGAGGACGGTGGACCACGGGTCGGCGGTCGCCTCGCCTTTCACCACGGCCGCCGCGTCCTTCACCTTGGGGAAGCGGATCGTCTCGGGCTCGGCGTCGCGATAGCGCACTCGGTAGATGCGGACCGACCAGACCTGCGTCGCCACCAAGGAGTGCACGACTTCGTCCCGGAGGGACGGTCCCAGCCGCAACAGGCGCTCGAGGCTCGAGGACGGATTGCGGTCGATGTAGTCCAAGACGAGGTCCGTGGCGGCATCGCCCGTGGGTCCGGTGTCGGATTCGATGTCGCCCTCGGTCGCGGTGCTAACCAGCCGACCGGCGAGGTAGAGGTCGGCGATGACGGCCGCCCGCAGGCACGGGCCGAATTGGACGAGGCGCGGCAGCAGCCCCGACCGGGGCAGATGGTGGCGCACGTAGGCCCGGGCCAGGGCGCCGAAATCATAGGAGGGCACGTCAGCCGACCCCGGCGCCTCAGTCACCGGCTCACGGTAGCGCTGGGTTAGGCGCGGAGTTGACCGGCGCGACGCAGGTCATAGGTCGGTCGAGGCGGTCAGCTCGCGACGACCCGAGTTCGGCTCGGATCGGGAGCAGCCGTCGGTGCTCAGTACTTCGGCTCGTTGTTCTTGATGACGAACAGCGTGCGGATCTTGCCGTCTCGGAGGCGGAAGTAGTTGGTCATGATCAGCGGGTCCGGCAGGTTGGTCTTGTCGTAGTCGCCGTCGTACTTGCAGCGCACGGCGTAAAGCCGTCGTTGTTCGCGACCTCAACCGGTTCGAGGGTGACGTGGTCGCCGACCATCTCCTTGGTGATCCAGGCACGGATGCGCTCGGTTCCCCAGAACTCGCGGGACGCGTCGTTGACGAGCGCGTCCGCGGTGAAGGTGTCCATGATGGCGTCGATGTCGAAGCGGTTGACGGCGGCGACGTGGGCTTCGATGGCCGGTTCGAGTGAGAGCTTGGTGGTCATTGCCTGACTCCTCCTATTCAGTCGTGTTGACAACATCGACTGTCAGGCTTCCCCTAACCGGAGAGTCAAGACGGGCGCTTGAACAGCGCCTGGCCGGCTTAGCCGAGCGCGACCACGCGGGTGGGTCGGAGCGTGACGGTGACGCGGTCTTCGAGCGGCCCTTGAAAGGATTCGAGCTCGGTCCCGTACGCGCCGAGCACCCTCACCAGAGTGACGAGGTCCGGGTCGGGCTCGATCGTGACGTCGCCTCTGACCTCCAGGGTCCGGAACGGATTGTTCGGATCAATGACGAACACCGTTGCCTGCGGGCGCGCCCTGAGGTTCTTGAGCTTCTGGCGCGTCTCGGTCAGCGAAGTCACCACGTCGCCGCCGTCGAGGACCACCCAGATCGCGGTCAGTTGGGGATGGCCGCCCGATCCGACGGTGGCAATCGTCACCGGGATTGGCGCCTCGAGCAGGTCGCGGTGCGACTCGGGAAGGGAGTTCTCGCTCACCGGCCGATGCTAAGCCCCCGGCTGCCTGAGCCATCGGGGTGGCCCCGACGTTCCGCGACCACGCCCGACCGCAAGCCGCCTCAGCCCTGCATTTCGAGCCAGGTCTCCCAGTCCGGACCGCGCCGGAGGGCCTCCGGACCCGGCAGCATCGACCCGTTCATCATGCTGCTCGGCGCCGCCACGGCCTCGACCCTGACATCGGACCCGGATCGCGCGACGAGTCGGCGGACCTGGTCGACGAGCCGTTCCGGCCGAGGGCCGGCCAGCTGCGTGTCGCCCTGGACGGCGCCGGTCGCGAGGTCGAGCAGCAATCGGACGATCTCGGTCGTGGCCACCGGCTGAAGCGGCACGTCGATGATGTGGGCGACGCCGTCCTCGGTCCCCCAACCGAGCATCTGGCCCGCGAACTCGTGGAACTGCGTGGCCCGCAGCACCACGACGCCTGGTGCGGCTGCTCGGGCGGCGCGCTCCTGGGCGAGCTTGGCGACGTAGTAGCCGTAGTCCGGGCTGCGGTCGACGCCCACGATCGACAGCACGACCGTCCGGCCAACCCCGGCGGCCGTGGCGGCACGCCCAAGGTTGCTGGCGACGGTGGTGAAAAAGCTGGTGGCCTCGGTTTCATCCAGGGTCGGGCTCTGGGTGACGTCGACGACCGCGCCGACACCGGTAAGCGCGTCCTCGAGGTGGTCCGGCTGGAGCAGATCGAAGCCCGTCTGGCGAGCGATCTCGACGACGTCATGACCCTCCTTGCGGGCCAGAGCGGTGAGCTGGGAGCCGATCAGGCCGGTCGATCCGGCGACGGCGATCTTCATGGTGTCCTCCTCGGGTGCGCAACTCGGATAGTTGGTATCCGCGATCAAAGCACAAACGCGGACACTTGTCATCCGCGCTCCCGTAGGATGGCCGGCATGAAGCTGTCTGGCGGCGTGGAATGGGCAGTCCACTGCTGCGTCGTTCTCAGCCAGGCCAGCGACCCGGTCCCGGCGCAACGCCTCGCCGAGTTTCACGGCATTTCGCGGACGTACTTGGCCAAGCACTTGCAGCAGCTCTCCCGAGCGGGCCTGGTCCGCTCGGCGGAGGGTCGCGTCGGCGGCTACGCGCTGACGCGTCCGGCGAACGAGGTGACCGTCCTGGACATCGTGCTCGCGATCGAGGGCAGCGCACCGGCGTTCCGCTGTACCGAGATCCGGCAGAACGGCCCGCTGCCGGCGACCGGCGAGTCCTGTAGCCGGCCCTGCGGGGTGGCCCGAGTGATGCACACGGCCGAGCAGGCGTGGCGGAACTCCCTGGCGGCAGTCACCGTCGCCGACCTGGCCGCCACCGTCCAGGCGGACTCAGGACCAGAAACGTTCTCCTCGATGCGCAGCTGGCTCGCGGGCGAACCGCCCAGTCACAACACCTGACGCGAGTCACCGTCCCAGCGGGCGGTACCGGAGCAGCACGACGCCGTTTCCGAATCGGCGTTCATCGACGAGCTCGAAATCGGCGCGCGCGCCGGTCGGCAAGGCCGGCTTTCCCCCACCAAGGACAGTCGGCCAGACGTACAGCTGGCACTCGTCAACCAGCTCGACGTTGAACGCCTGGGCCGCGATGTTCGCACCGCCGATGGTGATATCGCTGCTGGCCGCGGCCTTCAGGTCGCGCACCGCGGTGGGATCGAAGCGGCGTTCGATTCGGGTGTTGGCGGTCGACGCAGCGGTCAGCGTCGTGGAGTAGACGAGCTTGTCCGCGGCCTGCCAGGCGGTCGCGAAGTCGGCCATGAGCTCGGACTGCGCCGCTAGCGTGGCGTCGGTCTCCCACGGCGCCATGGTTTCGTATAAGCGCCGCCCGTAAAGGAACGTGCCGGCGGATTGGAGGAGGTCTGTGTGGGACCGGAACACCTCGGCGTCCACCGGGCCGAAGTCGAAAGCGCCACGCTCGTCCTCGATATAGCCGTCCACACTCACATTGGTCACGTAGATCAGCTTGGTCATGCCACGACACCTTCACCATCGGCCGCGATCTGGGCCTTGTCAGCGGTTGAGCATCTTTTCGAACAGGCCGTCTTCGACGGCCTTGCTCATCAGGTCGCCTCTGCGCTGGCCGGCGTAGGCGGTGAACTGGGCGATGACCTCGTCCATCTCGGCGCGGGTGATCTGTCCAGAGTGCAACGCGGAGCCCACGTGCGACATGATGGGAATCGGCGTCTCAGCCACGACGACGCAGGCGACGGTGATGAACCGTCGATCGCGCCAGCCGAGGCCGGGGCGCATCCACACGTGCCCGAAGACGAAGTTGAGGATTCCCGCCTGCTGGTAGGGGGTGTTGCGAGCTGGCGCGGGGACGAAGTTGACGTCCTCGAACTCCTTTTCGCCTCGCTGCAGCCGCGCCTCCCAGTCGCTAAGTCCGAGGCTGTCATTGTCCAGGTCTGGCCAGTCGGCCACCGGACGTCCCTGCTCCCGCTCGATGCGCGCCCACTGTTCGCGGATTGTGCCCTCCAGCCGCGAGCCCTTCGGCCAGCCGCAGTAGACGGCGAAGTGCAGCACGAATTCCAGCATCTCGGCCAAGCTGATGTCACCGCTGTTCAAGGCGGCGTAGACCTGCTCGTCCAACGCGGGCTGCTCGTTGTCGAAGGATGCGACGACGAGTGTCACCCACCGGCGTTCGCGTCGGCCGAGACCTGGCCGCGACCACGCTTGGCGTTGTTGCGGGGTCGCCGTTGGCGGCGGCTCGAGGGTCATGACCTCGCGGTAGACCTCGTCTGCGCTTGCGGTTGTCATCAGGTGGCGCCTCTCTGCTGGGCTCGGTCAGCCGATGCGGTTGACGAAGCCGGCGTCGACCGGCAGGTTGGTGCCGGTGATGTAGCGGGCGTCGTCAGAGAGCAAGAACGCGATCGCGGCGCTGATGTCGGCCGGCTCCACCATGTCCACCGGCAGCGCGTTGCGCAGGTGGATGCCCTTCTCGACCTGCGTCGAGAGGAAGGCCAGCATCACCTCGTTGGTGGCCATCAACGTGTTCACCGCGGTCGGGTGGACGACGTTGACGCGAATGCTCTGCGGCGCCAGATCGTTGGCCAGGCCACGCATGATGCCGACCACGCCGTGCTTGGCGACCCCGTACCCGCCGCCGCCCATGCCACGCAGGCCCGCGGTGGAGCCGGTGAGCACGATCGAGCCACCGCGGCCGCCAGCGACGATGTGCGGGATGCCGGCCTGGGTGGCGTTCCAGACGCCGGTCAAGTTGACGCCGATCACGTCGTCCCAGGCTTGCTTGTCCTCCTCCGGCGTCGTCTCGCGGAAGAGGCCGGGACTGATGCCGGCGTTGGCGACGATGAAGTCGAGCCGGCCAAGCTCTTGGACGCCGTCCTCGACAGCGCCTCGCAAGGCCGGCAGGTCGCGGACGTCGGCGACCCGGGCGATCATCCGCCGATCGAGTTTCTCGACCAGGGCGACCGTCTCGTCCAGCTCCGCTCGAGACGCCATCGGGTAGGCGACCGAGTCGAAATCGGCGCAGATGTCAACACCGATGATGTCCGCGCCCTCGGACGCGAGACGGAGTGCGTGACTGCGGCCCTGACCGCGGGCGACACCGGTGATGAAGGCGACCTTGCCCTCGAGACGAGCCACATTTCCTCCGAAGAAAGAGTCCGTCCACCACTCCGGCGAACGCCGAGCAACATTGCCGCCGATCGAGAGCGCTTGGCATTCGGCTACTCACTGAGTAACACTGTTACAGTCTCGAAGTCAAGGGTGCGCGCGACGAAGCAGGCCGCGGTTTGCGAACCCCTCAGCTGTTAGCCGCTAGATGATCGCAATCGCCAGGCGCAAAGGATGTGGCGTGACTCAGAGCGAAAGAGCCATGGCCGCGCTCAACGTGGTGATCAACGTGCTTGAGGCGGACGGCTATGACGCCGTCACTTTGCGGCGGGTGGCCCAGGAGGGGCACATCTCCTTCGCCACGATTTACAAAGCTTGGCCAACCCGTGACGCGCTTATCGTCGCCGCATTCGAGGTGTGGCTCGAGCGGAACCGCTACGCCGCCCTGCGCAAGCTGGCCAGTGAGGTCGAGCTGGGCAGCAACCTGCGGGAGGACACGATCGCGGTCTATCGGGCCATCTTCCAGCAGTGGGAGGAGCACCCGATGATGCTGCGGGCCTACCACCGCGCGCGCCGTGGCCCCGGCGGGTCACGCCTGCTCGAACAAGGCACCCGCATCGTCGAGCCGGTCACCGCGAGGGTGGTGGCGAACATCGACCCGGCGTTCGCTCGCGATTTCGGCGACGTTCTGGAGCAGGTGGTCTACGGGCTCATGGGCCGGTTCTCCGACGGAGAGATCGAGGTCGAGCAGATCCTTCCCACCCTCGAGCGGGCGATCTTCTGGATGACCGAGGGCTATGAGCATCAGCAAGAACGCGTCCGGACCGGGAGCCATCCAGTCGCAGGCGCGAAGTCTCCTCGACGCCGGGCGCCCTCGGTGAAGGCGCTCAAAGCCGCCAAGACGCCCCGCTAGGCCAGCGGGTCGCGTAGCTCCGGCAATGAGGAATGGCGAGGCGACTTCGCTGCTGGCCTGTGGGCGTGCCCTGAAGTTCTGAGCTTCTGGAGCGTCTCCGTCAGCGAAGTCACCACGTCACAGTTCAGTCCGGGTGCCGGGCTCGACGATCCGCACCGTTGTTTCGGGTGCGAATTCGCGGGCGGCGTCCTGGTAGTGCTGTGGGTCGCGGTCGGATCGGGTGACCAGGCGGTTACCGAGCCAACCGCTGGTGAACGCGTAGTGGTGCGGGATCGCCAGTTCGGGCTTGAGGATGGCGGTCAGCTGCGCGGCGTCGTCGGCGTTCATCACGACCTGCAGGTCGTCCGCGGGGCGGATCTGCAGGCCGTTGGTCGGCAACAGCGCGAGGTTGATGTGCCCGAGCCGTTCCGGGATCTGGTTGAGCTCGGGGATGTAGAGGGTGTCCCCGGCGAAGTAGACAGCCTCGGACCCAGCCCGCAGCACGAAGGTCACCTCGTGCACGCCGTGCTTACCCGGCGTCGCGGTGATGGTGACCGGTCCGACCTCGACCGACTCCCAGGCGTCCAGGCCGGTGACGTCGCGGAAGCCGTTCACGCGGGCCTCGCCGACGACGGTGGTTGCGGCGAAGATCGGCACTCGCTGATCGCGGTAGGCAGCGAAAGTCTTGAGGTCGCAGTGGTCGTAGTGGGCGTGGCTGATCAGCACCCCGTCGAGCGGGGGGAGGTCGGGGATGGCGATCGCGATGGGCTCGCCCTGGTAGTAGCCGGGCTTGCTGGAGAACCAGGGGTCGGTCAGGAAGGTGCGGCCGCCGATCTCGATCAGATGGCAACTGTGGGTGACGCGGGTAACCGCGGTTGCAGTCATGGATGATCAATCCCTTCGGAGCGTTCGGCTCAGTTGATGCCGAGGTCGCGTTGGTCGGTGTAGTCGGCCTCGCCGCAGTTCCAGATCGCGTCGATGAGCTGTTGCGGGGTTTCGACTTGCGGCAGGTGGCCGGTGTCGGTGAGTAGCTGGAACCGGGCGACGGGGAGGGCGGCCGCGTAGGCGCGGCCGTAGGCGGGGTCGACGATCTGGTCGCTGTCGCCCCACAGCACCAGTGTCGCGGTGTCCATTTCCTGCAGCCGGTGGAGCAGAGTGGGGTCGCTCATCGCGGCGCCGGCGTAGGTGGCCAGCGCATCGCGGTTCGCGGCCGCCGCCGCCTGCGCGGCCGGCGGTAGGGATTGCGGATCGACCCGGAACGGCTCAGGGTTGTGGAAGCTGAGCGAGAAGACCTGGTCCATCGTGAGCGAGAAGAAGTCGGCGACCGGATGCCCGGGAACCTCGATGCCGACCGCGTCGACCAGGATCACGCCGCTGACCCGCGGATCGGCGATCAAGCCCATTTCAGCGGCGATCCAGCCGCCGACGGAGTTGCCGATGACGGTCACATCCTCCAGGTCGAGCTGATCCAGCAGGGCGACGTAGGTCTGGGCCAGACCGCGAATCGTGGTGAGGGCGAGCGGGCGGGGCGTGCCGGCGAAACCGGGATGAGTGGGGACGAGGACCCGGACGTCCTTGGTGGTGGCAAAGGTGTCGGCGAACGCCGAGACGGTGGTCGGGCCGCCGCCGCCGTGTAGCAGCAGGAACGGTTGACCCGTGCCGCGCTCGTCAAGCGTGATCTCTACTGGCCCGACGTCGTCCAAGACGACCGTGTGGGTCGAGCTGGGCATGATGCCTCCTCGGCTTTGTAAGAGTTAACTATCATGACGACATCCACGTTAAAGGGTTTGCTATCATCATGCAAGTGAACTCTTAGGAAGGCGGTGGGAGGCGATATGACCGTGACTGGGACGGGTCGAGCCAATCAGAAGGCGCGCACCCGCGCCGCGATCGTCCAGGCCTGCCGACAGCTGATCGACTCCGGCGATTCGGTCACCATGCCTGAGGTGGCGCGGTTGGCGCTGGTGTCGGAGCCAACGGCCTATCGCTACTTCCCCGACCTCTACTCGCTGCTAACGACGGCCCTGGCTGGCATGTGGCCCGTCCCGGCCGACGCGCTCGCCCCCGTAGCCGACTCGACTGATCCCGTTGAGCGGGT
>JAOPUY010000407.1 GCA_025963265.1 Frankiales bacterium
AAGATGGTGCTGAGGATGCCGATCTCTTGACGGCCAGGCAGCACCAGCCGGGCGAGGCCGCCGATGATCGCTCCGACGAGCGCCGCGCTGATGAGCAGCCACAGCGCCCAGCCGGCGATCGGCAGCACGACCACCAGCACGAGCAAGACCACGATCAAGATGACCATGGCCTCAATGTACCCACCTTTGCTAAGCGCCACCCAGAAAATGCGTCCAGCGACGCGCCGCCCCCTTGCCCGGCGTGATACACCTGCTCGGGAGCAGCCGGGCGACAGGTGGGTACGCGACAGATGGGCACGCGACAGGTGGGCACGCGACAGGTGGGCACATAGTGGAACTTGGACTAGAAGGCCGCGTCATTTCGGTCTGCGGCCCGGACGACGGCGCGCTGGCGGCCTGTCGGCTGGTGCTGGCCGCCGAGGGCGCGCAGATCGCCGAGTCCGGACTGGGCGAGGCTGACATCGTCATCGCAGCCGGGCGGGTCCGAGCCGGCAGCGACCTGTTGGCGGCCGCCGACGCCGACGAGCTGTACGGGGCGTGGACCGACGTGACCGCGGCCGTGGACAGCTATCGGGCCGCGCTGCCCCGGATGACCCGGCAACGCTGGGGTCGACTGGTGTGGATCGGCTCCGCCCAGGCCAAGTCCGTCGACGCTGAAGCTGACGAGTTGGGCGCCGTCGCCTCGCTTGGCATGCTCGGCTTGAACAAAGTCGTTACCGGCGAGCTCGGCTCGCACAACATCACCGCCAACGCGGTCCTGCGGGGCGGACTCGCGACTGACGCTGACGTGGCCGACGCGGTCGCGTTCCTGTGTTCGGACGGCGCGGGCTACCTCAGCGGGATCACCATCACCGTCGACGGCGGCGCCGGATCGGCGGTCTTCTAGTGGACTACGGGATCGCCGGTCGAGTCGCGATCGTGTCCGGGGGCAGCCGCGGCATCGGTCGCGCGATCGCCACCGCGCTCGTCCGCGAGGGCGCCAAAGTCGTCATCGCGGCGCGCACCGTCGCCAATCTGGACGAGACGCTGGCCGAGCTGGAGGCCATCGCGCCGGGCCACGCGCATGCCATCGGGGCCAGCATGACCGATCCGCCGAGCGTCGAGCGCGTGGTCGCCGAGGCACGCGACCGCTTCGGTCCGATCGCCATCGCGGTCAGCAACGTCATCGGCCATGTCATCGACGCCGAGAAGGAGGGCTCGGGTCCCGGGGCCGGGACGTTCGAGACGATGCCGACGGCCGCCTACCGCGAGGAGTTCACTCAGCTGCTCGTCTCCTCGTGGGCGCTGGCCCGGGCCTGCGTCCCCGACATGCAAGCCGCCGGCTGGGGTCGGATCTGCAACATCGGCTCGGGCGTGGCTCGCGAGCCGAGCACCCACCTGCCGCACCTGCTGCCCAACGTCGTGCGGCCCTCCGTCGCCGGACTGCATCGCCTACTCGCCGCTCGACTGGCTCCGGACGGCATCACCGTGAACAACATCCTGACCGGCTCGATCCTGACCGAGCGCAATCGCTCCTACTGGGTCTGGCTGGCCAAGGAACGCGGCGAGACCGTTCCCGAAGTGACCCGGGACATGACGGCGCGGATCCCGCTGGGACGTTTCGGCGAGCCCGAGGAGATGGCCGCCCTGGTCGCGTTTCTGTGCTCTGACCGGGCCCGAATGGTCACCGGTCAGTCGATCCCGGTGGTCGGCGGCGGCAGCGCCCACCTGTGAGCGCGCCCGGGGCGCGGGTATTCGCCCAGTCAGCGTTCTCGGCTAGCGGTCGGACACCGCCCCGCCGGGCCGCGATCAGGCCCGGCAACGCCTCGGAGACGCTCGCGGCGGGGTCGGCGACGAGAGTGAGCTCGGTCGCGCCGGCGTCGAGTTGGCGTTGCGCCTCGGCCACGGCCTCAGCGACGGCTTCGGCCGAGTCGGCCCGGACGACGACGCGGCCCGCGACGCCGACGGTCCGACCGGCGGCCTGGGCCAGCTCGCGCAGCTGGCGCGCCGGCTCGGCCGTGGTGACACCGCCGCCGGGGATCCAGCCGTCGCCGAGCCGAGCCACCCGTTCCAGCAGCGGCGTGGTCGGCGAGCAGCCGATCCAAATCGGTATCGGAGCCGACGGCAACTGGCCCAGGCCAAGTCCGTCGATGGTGTGGAAGCGCCCGTGGTAGGTGACCAGTTCCTGAGTCCAGAGCATCCGAACCACCGTGATCTGCTCCGCCAGTTTGGCTCCGCGATCGGACATCGACTGGCCGAGCGCTTCGTACTCGGCCCGCTGCCAGCTGATCCCGACCCCGAGCTCGAAACGGCCGCCGCTGAGCAGGCTGAGATCGGCCGCCTGCTTGGCCACCAGGGCAGTCGGGAGCATGGGCAGGATCAGGATGCTCGTCCGGAAGGCGATCCGCTCGGTCACGGCCGCCAGGTAGGCCATCAGCACGAACGGATCCCGGAACGGGAGCGCGTAGGTGAACGACGGCACCTGCGGATACCGGCCGTCCTCGGCGGTGAGCAGATGCCCGCTCGTCGTCAGGTGGTCGAAGCCAGCCTCGTCCAAGGCCCTCGCCGCCGTCCGAAGCCCAGTTAAATCGGCCATCCAGGGCATGCTCAATCCGACACCAACGCGCATGGGGGAGAGCCTAGCGGCACCGCGTCAGCCGATCGGCGCCCGACTTGCTCGCGTCCGCGGGCGACAGCTACGGTACCGGGGATGTCTACCCCGAGCGTGGCCAGCGCACGTCTGGAACGCCGGGAATGGCGGGAGATCGCGATCATCGTCGGCCTGATCGCCCTCCTGAACGTGATCGCCTGGACGGTGCTGGCCGGTCTGGTCGTGCCGCAGCACTTGACGATCGGGACCCGGATCTTCGGCCTGGGCATCGGGGTCACCGCCTACACCTTGGGCATGCGGCACGCCTTCGACGCCGATCACATCGCCGCCATCGACAACACGACTCGAAAGCTGATGACCGACGGCAAACGCCCGGTCTCGGTCGGGTTTTGGTTCGCCCTGGGCCATTCGACGATCGTGGTGGTCCTCGCCGGCGGGATCGCGGCCGGCGCCCGGTTCGTCACCGACCTGACCCATGACGGCTCCAGCGCACGAGCCGATCTCGGCGTCGTGTCGACCAGCGCCTCGGGGCTGTTCCTGTACCTGATCGGGATCTTGAACCTCGTCGCCCTGGTCGGGATCCTCAAGGTGTACCGGGCCGCCCGCCGTGGCGGCTTCGACGCTCACGCATTGGACGAGGCGCTGGACAACCGCGGCCTGATGACCCGCATCCTCAAGCCGCTGATGCGATCGATCACGCGGCCGATCCAGATGTACCCGATCGGCGTGCTGTTCGGCATCGGCTTCGACACGGCCACCGAGGTCACGCTGCTGGTGCTCGCTGGGTCAGGCGCGGCCGCCGGGCTGCCCTGGTACGCGATCTTGGTGCTGCCGCTGTTGTTCACCGCCGGCATGAGCCTGTTCGACACGCTGGACGGGGCGTTTATGAACGTCGCCTACCGCTGGGCCTTCGCCAACCCGATTCGCAAGATCTACTACAACCTGACGATCACCGGACTGTCGGTCGCGGTCGCCCTGCTGATCGGCACCATCGAGCTCGTCAGCGTGTTCCACGATCAGTTCAAGCTCGACGTCGGTCCGATCAACTGGATCGCCGGCCTGGACCTCAACAACGTCGGGTTCATGATCGTCGGGTTGTTCGTCCTCGTCTGGGCGATCGCGATCGGCTACTGGAAGTTCAGCTCGGTCGAGCAACGCTGGAGCGCGCCCGCGGCGGTCGAGACCGCTGAGGCCGACTTAGGCGCGTGAACGACTAAGAGAGGTCTCGCTCAGGAAGGTCGCGCTGAGGGAGGTTTAGGCCCTCTAGGCGTTCGACCAGCTGTCCGAGCGCGGGCAGCGCCGCGACGATCGCGGTTCGATCCCGTTGCGGCAGCTCGCTGAACGCCGCGTCCAGGCGGCGGCCATTGCCGTTGAGCCAAGCCTGCAGTTGCTGTTCGCCCTGGTCGGTCAGGTGCAAGGTGACCGCGCGGCGGTCCCGCTGGTCGGCGCGCCGGTCGACCAGCCCGGCCACCACCATTTGCTGGATCACGTTGCTGACGGTGTTGATCGCCAGCTTTTGACGGCCGGCGAGGTCGCTGACCCGTAAGCCCGGGTGCTCGGCCAGGCGTTGCAGGACCTCGACGTGGGCCATCGGCAACCGTTCCCAGGGCAATTCGCTGCGGAGGCTGGAACGCAGGATTCGGCGTAACCGATTGACGACGTCGGCAAGGGCCCACACCTCGTCCGAAGTGGCGCCGGTCGGCTCAAGTTGACGGACCACCCCTCCATAATAGCGCTGGGATCGAATAGTTCCGTGGCAATAGTATCGCGGACGGACCCCCGATCTCCCCGGCAAGCCCGAGGTAGGGCCACCTAAGGTTGAGGCATGGAGACGTGGTGGC
>JAOPUY010000333.1 GCA_025963265.1 Frankiales bacterium
AAGACCTCGAGCACCAGCAGCAGCGCGAAGTAGGTCTTGCTGTCACGCTGCGGGGCGTCGGGCGCGCGGATCTCCTCGGCGTCCTCCTCGGTGTCGAAGCTGTCCCACGAGGCCAGCACGACGACCGGCACCAGCAGCGTCGACATGACCACGAGGACCAGCGCGATGCCGTCCAGGCCGAAGGCGAAGTGCACCCCCAGCGAGCGGATCCAAACCCAGGAGCCGTTGAACTGGAAGCGGGCCGCGCCGGCGCTCGTCTTGAAGAGCACGCCCAGCACGACCGCGTAGACGAACGTCGCGGTGGAGGCGAAGAGGGTGATCTGCTTCGCCAGCAGCTGGCTGCCCTTGGGCAGCGCGAAGACGACCCCGCTGCCCACCAGAGGGATGGCCAGCAGCACCAGCAGTGAGACGTTATGCATCAGGAGAACCTCACCGCGAGCAGCACCGCGAGGATCACAGCGGCGCCGGCGAACATGGACAGGGCGTAGGAGCGGACGAAGCCGGTCTGGATTCTTCGCAACCGGGCCGAGCCGCCACCGAGCGCGGCGGCCACCGTGTTCACCGCGCCGTCTACGCCCTTGTTGTCGAAGAAGACCAGGCCGCGCACCGTCCACTGACCGGGCCGCATCAGCACGCTCTCGTTGAACGCATCCGCGTAGAGGTTCTTGCGGGCGGCGACGGTGATCGGCGAGCCGACCGGCTGGGTGGCCGGGACCGGGCGCAGGCCGAAGACCAGGTAAGCGCCCGCGACCCCGCCGGCGACGACGACCAGGGTGAGCGCGGTGAGCACCGGGGTGCTGATGGTGTGGACGCCGGACTCCTCGGGCTTGCCCAGCACCGGCTCCAGCCAGTTCTGCAGGCCGCCGCCGAAGGTGAGCACGAAGCCGCCGATCAACGCCAGCACAGCCAGCGCCACCATCGGGATCGTCATCGACTTGGGCGCCTCGTGCGGGTGAACGTCATCCTCCCAGCGCCGCTGCCCGTGGAAGGTCATCAGCAGCGCCCGGGTCATGTAGAACGCGGTCAGGCCCGCGCCGATCAACGCCACGATGCCGAGGATGTAGCCCGAGGTGCCGCCCTTGTCGAAGGCGGCCTCGATGATCTTGTCCTTGGTGAAGTACCCGGTCGCGCCGGGGAAGCCGATGATGGCCAGGTAGCCGCAGACGAAGACGGCCCAGGTTATCGGCATCACCCGCCACAGCCCGCCGAAGCGGCGCATGTTGATCCGGTCGTTCATCGCGTGCATCACCGAGCCGGCCGAGAGGAACAGCGCGGCCTTGAAGAATCCGTGCCCGACCAGGTGCAGGATGCCGATGGCGTACACCCCGTTGCCCAGCCCGACGGCCATGAACATGTAGCCGATCTGGCTGACCGTGGAGTAGGCCAGGACCTTCTTCAAGTCGTCCTGTCCGAACGCGCAGATGCAGCCGTAGAGCAGGGTGATGGCGCCGACGATGGTGACCACGGTGCGGCCGGCCTGGGTCAGGTCGAAGATGGCCGAGGATCGGGCGATCAGGTAGACGCCGGCGGTGACCATTGTCGCCGCGTGAATGAGGGCCGACACTGGGGTCGGCCCTTCCATGGCGTCTGGCAGCCAAGTCTGTAATGGGAACTGCCCGGATTTCCCGCAGGCGCCCAGCAGCAGCATCAGGGCGATGGCGGTGATCACGCCGCCGGACAGGCCATGCACGCCGGCGAAGACGCCCGCGAAACTGGTGGTGCCGAGGTAGGCGAACATCAGCATGATCGCGATCGACAGGCCCACATCGCCGACGCGGTTGGCGATGAATGCCTTCTTGGCCGCCGTGGCCGCTGAGTCTCGCGTGTAGTAAAAGGCGATCAGCAGGTAGGAGGCCAGGCCGACGCCTTCCCACCCGACGTAGAGCACCAGGTAGTTGTTGGCCAGCACCAGCAGCAGCATGGCGGCGATGAAGAGGTTGAGATAGGCGAAGAAACGCCGCCGGCCCTCATCGTGGGCCATGTAGCCCACTGAGTAGATGTGGATCAGCGATCCCACGCCGGTGATCAGCAGCACGAAGGTCATCGACAGCGGGTCGATCTGGAACCCGACGTCGACCTGGAATCCGCCGACGTGGATCCAGTCGAACAGTTGCAGGTTGCGGATGCGCCCGACACCGGAGGAGGACTTGATCGAGAAGAACAGGATCACCGCGTAGATGAACAGCAGCACCGGCACCGTGACGCCGAGCAGGTGACCCCATTTGTTGGCGCGCTTGCCGAGCAACAGCAGCACCGCCGAGGACACAGCTGGCAACAGAACCAGCAGCCACGCGGCGGTCTGTACCCCGTGTGCTGTCGTCATGAGACGGCCTCTTCGCCCAGCCGGCGTATCAGGTCGTCGAGATGCGCAACCAAGATCAGTACCCCTTAGTACTTCAGGAGGTTCGCGTCGTCGACCGAGGCCGACCGTCGCGTACGGAAGATGGACATGATGATCGCCAGTCCGACGACGACCTCGGCCGCCGCGACGGTCATCACGAAGAACGCGATGATCTGCCCGTCGAGGGAGCCGTTGATGCGGGAGAACGTGACGAGCGTGAGGTTGACCGCGTTAAGCATCAGCTCGACGCACATGAACACCACGATCGCGTTGCGCCGGATCAGCACCCCGACGCCGCCGATGGTGAACAGCGCCGCGGACAGCACGAGATAGTACGTAGGGGTCATCGCTCGATCTCCCCAAGTCCAGTCGCTCCGACGTTGACGGTGCTCTCGCCGCCGAGCAGGGACTCCGGGGCGATCGAGCCGTCCGGCAGCAGGCCGGGCGTGCCGATCGCGTTGCCCGAGGACAGCACACCCGGGCCGGGCAGCGGTTGCGGCCGACCCGAGCGGATGCGCTCGCGGGCCAACGCCTTCTGCGTCGGCCGCGGGGCATCACGCTCGATGTGGGCCAGCACCATCGCCCCGACGGCGGCCACGATGAGCAGCGCCGACGTCAACTCAAAGGCGAACAGGTACTTGCTGAACAGCAGGTTGGCGATGTTGTTCACATTGGCGGCGTTGGTCTTTCCGCCGTTGGGGCCGGACAGCCCGACCTGAACGCGGCCGGTGAAGGCTCGTCCGACCGAGATGGCGACCAGCAGCGCGAAGGCCAGGCCGGCCAGCAGCGCCGCCACGCGTTGACCGCGCAGGGTCTCGACCAGCGAATCGGCCGAGTCCCGGCCGATGAGCATGAGGACGAAGAGGAAGAGGATCATGATCGCGCCGGTGTAGACGATGATTTGCACCAGGCCTAGGAACGGTCCGCTCTCGATCACGTAGAACAGCCCCAGGCACATCATGGTGGCGACCAGCGACAGCGCCGAGTGGATCGCGTTGCGCGCGGCGACCATGCCGATCGCCCCGGCGAGGGCCACCGGTCCGAGGATCCAGAAGCTGATTGCCTCGCCGACCGAGGCGTTGTCCGCGCCGGCCAGGATCAGAACCGAGCTCATGCTCCACCTCCGGTGCGTAAAGCTTTACGCATGATGCCCTCCGACTTGGATGGCCGTGCTCGTGATCGGCTTGCCGGCGACGTTGGCCTCGCTCTGCGGGGCGGCGCCGTTGTCCGGACGAGGCGTGTAGTACGCCGACTCGTCCTCGCCTAGCCGCATCGGGTGCGGTGGCGCTTCCATGCCGGGCAGTAGGGGCGCCATCAGTTGCTCTTTGGTGTAGATGAGGTCTTGCCGGTTATCGAGGGCGAGCTCGTACTCGTTGCTCATGGTCAGCGAGCGCGTGGGGCAGGCCTCGATGCACAAACCGCAGAAGATGCAGCGCAGGTAGTTGATTTGGTAGACCTTGCCATAGCGCTCGCCGGGCGAGAACCGCATTTCATCGGTGTTGTCGCCGCCCTCGACGTAGATCGCGTCCGCGGGGCAGGCCCA
>JAOPUY010000345.1 GCA_025963265.1 Frankiales bacterium
CGATTTGTTGGTGAACACGATGTTGGCGAACTGCTGCCCGGCCGCCCCCGAACCACGCTGCACACTGACGGTCAGCGCTGCGGTCGGGCAAGCCGGATGACGGGGCCCGGCGGCGGTCGAGCTAGTCGGGGCCGAGCTGGCCGGCGTCTTGCTCGGCGTGCTGGTGGGCGTGCTGGCCGTGACAGTGGCGGCGCTGCTCGAGGTCGCGGTCGGCGGTGAGGTGGACGCGCTGTCTGCGGTCGATGTACTCGCGGCGGCGGCGGTGGGGGCCGGCGTCGGGCTGGGCGCCTTGGTGCAGGCGCTCAGCGCGAGGGCGGCGGCGACCGCGGCGATGAGCAGAACGGTCCGAGGGCGGGTCGAGGGCATCGAGTTACTCCTGAGCGGCTGAAGTGGTCGCTCGCGGCTGCGCACGGCGAGAAATCTAATCGAGCTCGGGCTAGTTGATCCGCAGGTCGGTGCCGTTAGGCATGTCGTACTGCTTGGTCGCCGGGCTAGAGGAGATCGCCGCCCACAGCTGCTTCCAGGCCGTCACATTGGACAGACTGCCGCAGGAGCCGGCCTGGCTGCAGGCGGTGACTTCGGTCAGCGGGCCGCCGAAGTTGATCCGGGTGCGCCCAGCGCTGGTGCCGGTCAGTGAGATGTACTTCCACTGCAGCGGCATCGCCGTGTTGTAGATCTGCGGCAGGCTGGTGATCCGGGTCGGGGCGGCGCCACCGGAGAGCCACTGCAGATCGGTCATCCGCCAGCCGTTGTTGCAGGCCTGACCGGCGGCCCGGGTCGAGCAGCCGTCGGCCGAGCCGTTGAAGACGAAGCCGGACTTGGTCGAGCCGAGGAACCCGGTGAGCCAGGCCCGCGATTGGGCGGCGTCGGCCGAGAATCCCGGCTCGATGTCGTCGGCGCCGCTGACCACGACGCCGGGGTAGCGCCCGGCGTAGCTGGCGACCGGATCGACGATGTTGTTCGCCCAGGACGCGCCGGAGGAGCCGCTGACGTCCACGTCGTTATTCGTGCCGATCGCCAGGGTCAGCGGCGCATAGCTCTTCTGCTGGGTCGCGTAGCCGTCCAAGTAGGCCTTCATCGCGTTGACCACCGCGGCGTTCGTCACGAACTTGCTGGTCGCCGAGAGCAACACCCCCCCGCGGCTCATGTCCTGTCCGCCGACCTGAAGCAGGATGAGATACCGGTGGCCGGACGGGTTGTGGGCCGCGTCGCTGGCGCCCCGGGTGCGCATCAGCGCGGCGTCGGTGGCGGCGTTGCCGGTGAGGTCGCGGATGTAGCGGCTGGTCGAGACCGGCGCCGGGGTGATCTGCGGCGGCAGCAGCGAGGGTTTCACGGTCGCGCTCTTGGCCGCCGTGCCCCAGCCCTTGATGTTGTGCGCGGCGACGGTGAAGGCGTACGGCTTGCCGTTGGTGAGGCCGCCCATCGACACCTGGTTGGTGGTGACCGGCACGACGACAGATTTGCCGGTCGGCACCAGAGTCACGCGGTAGGCGTCCACCTGGGCGCCGCCCGACGTGGCCGGAGCGGTCCAGCCGACCACCCCGGAGCCGTTGCCGGGCCAGGCCTGGATGTTGGTCGGAACGGGGGGCGCAGTGGCGTTCTGCGCGGGCAGGTCGCGGCAGTTTCCGACGACGTCGGAGCCGGGCGTCGCGGCTGCGTTGACGGCGACGAGGCAGACCTGGTGCTCGGCTGCGTCGACCGGGACGGTCACTCGGTAGCCGTGCGGCTTGCCCGGATAGGCCGGGTAGACGGTCGTCACGTCGGGCCGGGCCACAGTGGTCGGGTACGTCGAGCCGACCGCCACGCCGTCGGCGGTGAAGCGCACGGTGGTGGCCGCGAGGGTGTCCGGATCGATCGCCCAACCCTGGACCAGCATCGTCGTGGCCGAGACGCGCGTCACCGAGTCCAGCTTGCCGAAGGGGTTAGCCGAGACCGTCACCGATTGACAGGACAGGGTCGGGTTGGTCGTGCCAGCGCCGACGTTGATCGCGTAGACGCAGATCTGGTGGACGCCGGCGGCCACGCTCAGCGTGGCGGAGAAGCCGTGGTTCTTGCCGTAGTTCGGGAAGGCGCGGAGCGAGGCAGTGGTGGGCACGTTCGCGGCCAGCCGCCGGGCGGTCTTGTCGACGTAGACGTCGACGGCGATCGGACCGGCCGAGTTCGGATCGGCGGCCCAGCCAGCGACGGCCAGTCCGCCGGGCACCCGCTGCAGGCTGGTCACCGCGCCGCTGGGGTTGTTGTTGACCACCAGTTGGCGGCAACCCAGCCCGGTGTTCGCGCCGGGGCCGGCGTTGATCCCGTACACGCACACCTGATAGGTCCCGTTCGGCTCGGCCACGGTGAGTGAGATCCCGTGAGCCGCGCCCCAGGCCGGGTACGCGCGGCCGATGTCCGGCCGGGCCGCGTTGGCGACCGTGCGAATGCCGCGGCGCGCTCCGGTGGCCGTGTTGGTGATGTAGACGTCGGCGTGGATCGGACCGTGCCCGTCCGGGTCGAGCACCCAGCCGCGTACCGCCAGCTGGCCGTTGGTCATGGCCAGGGTGTCGAATCGGCCGATCGGGGAGTGCGGGTTCACCGCGGCGAACGCCTGCTGAGGCAGCTGCAAGGCGGTGGCCAGCAGCGCGGTCAGCACGATCGCGATCACCGTCAGCCGGCTTCGGCGAGAACGGGATAGGCGGGACAGTCGGGCTGAAGATATTGATCGCATGCGGCGCAATTCCTGGTCGTCCGGCAAGGGCAGGCGTCGGGCGGCTGATCCCACACT
>JAOPUY010000369.1 GCA_025963265.1 Frankiales bacterium
GGAACAGCCCGTCCACCAAGCAGGTCACGAACAGGGCGATCCGCATGGCGCCTCCCTACTGGCTGCTGGTCCGGACGAGAATCCTAGCGCCCCGCCGGTATGGCTTGGCCCTAATTCAGGTGCGAGTGGGCCTGGCATCGGCTAACGTTCCCCGCGATGTGAGCCACTGACTTCCCCCTGCCCGCGACCGTGGCGATGCCCGGCGGGCGAGTGAACAATCCTCGTTTGGCGATGTGCGATGGCTTTCTCAGCTTTAGTTGCCCATGATCTGATCCGGACGCTCGGCCGCCGCCGAGTGCTGGACGGCGTCTCGCTGACCGCCGGGCCCGGGCAGCGAATCGGCCGCGGCCTTCCTCGGGGGCCAACTGCGGGACTTGCCGGGCGTCCTCGTCTTGGCCAGCCACGACCGGGCATTTCTCGACTCGGTCAGCACGGCGTTGATCGATCTCGACCCCGCCGCCGACGGACCCACCCGCTACGGCGGCAACTACACCCAGTACCTCACCCAGCGACTCGAGCGGCGGCAGCGCTGGGAGCGGCGCTTCGCCGAGGAGCAGGACGAGTTGGCCGCGCTGCGTCGAGCGGTCGCCGTCACCGCCCGCGACGTCGCGCCCGGCCGCGGTCCGCGCGACAACGAGAAGATGGGCTACGGCCACACGGCTGGTCGGGTGCAGAACCAGATCTCGCGCCGGGTCCGCGACACCAAGCGCCGGCTGAGCGAGCTCGAGCGCAGTCAGGTTGGCAAGCCGCCGCCGCCGCTGAGGTTCCACCCCGCGGCACTGGTCGCGGCCGGGTCGGCGGGGGTGCTGGTGTCGCTGCGGGACGTGCGCCTGTCCGGTCGGCTCGACCTCGCTCACCTCGAGGTGTCCGCCGGCGGCCGGCTGCTGGTCACCGGCGCCAACGGCTCGGGCAAGTCGACGCTGCTGGCCGTGTTGGCGGGCCGAGGCCGTCCCGCTGCGCTCGCTCGGGCTGCTCGCGCCCCGCGAACTGGACCGTCGGGTCGGCGAACTGTCCGTCGGACAGCGACGACGGCTCGCGCTCGCTCTGTTGTTCGCCGAGAGCCAGCGGAGTTGCTGCGGCTCGGCCGGCGCGGTGACAGCTGGCGCTAGGCCGGGTCGACCTCGATCCGGCCGTGACGCAGCACGGTGCGGCCCTCCGAGACCGCCTCGAACGCGTACGCCGTCCGACCGTTGTCGACCGGCCCGATCTCATAGACGGAGACCTCGATGTCCTTCTGCGGGAAGACGTAGCCGCTGAAGCGGACCGCCACCCGGCGGATACGCCGCGGATCCCCGCCGGCGGCCAACTCGACCAGCACCCGGCTCGACAGGCCGAGGGAGAGCGCGCCCTGCAGGAATTTGCTCCGCTGGCCCATCCGCGTGGCGGCCTGGTCGCTGACGTGGATGATCGCGCGATCGCCGGACGCTCCGGCGTAGCGGAAGGTCTGGTCCCGGGTCGAGGTCACCGTCTTGGTGCCGACGAGTCGCTCACGGGCCGCCTCGGGAAAAGTGTGATCGGGCATCGGGCCGCCCTGGTTGCCGCCGGTCACCTCGCCGACGTTGATCGCCGACCAGTACTGCTCCAGGACCGTCTGGCCCGAGTCATCCACGCTGATCAGCCGGACGAACACGTTCATGCCGGCTTTGCTGGTGATCACCGCGTAGCGGTCGGCCGTCGTGTGCAGAGTCATGCCGGGGGTGATCGGCTGGTGGTAGATCAGCTCGTGCTCGCCGTGGCCGCCGCCGCGGCCGTTGACCATCGACTCGGGCGGCAGGGCAGCGACGCTGCGGAAGGCCTCGAACACCGGGACGACGGCGTAGGTCGGCGGGACCGCGCTGCCGTCCTGGTACCGCGGGTTGTCGTCGTTGATGGCCAGGCCGAACGCGGCGATCTCGTCGGGGTCGCAGAAATTGCTGAAGGGGCCGAGCTTCTCGCCCAGCGGAACCTTGGTGCTATCCATGATCGGCATCTTCCATGATCGGCGGCTCCGACCACAAGGTGCCCGCCTCGACGCCCCGTTGCCCGCCCCGTTGCTCGCCTCGCGCTCACAGGTTTTTGGGCGGACTTCTGATTGACGTGTGCCCGATCTAGGCGTACGCCTTTAGGTATGTAGCGCTGGTCGCTGCCGCGGCCAGCCGTCGCGAAAGAGGAGTGGCTCGATGACTGAAAGTCGTGTTTCCTCAACCCAGGGCACCGTCATGCCGGACCGGATGGCGCCAGACTCAGAATCGATGACCCGAGCGCCGATCAGCGCTCCCACGATGGCCGATCCAGCGCCCTTAGGTCTGGCGGCGTTCGGAATGACGACGTTCATGTTGAGCGTCTTCAACACCGGTTTGCTGTCTCCGACCCTGGCTGGCAGCGTCCTGGCGCTCGCCCTGTTCTACGGCGGCGGAGCGCAGGTGCTGGCCGGGATGTGGGAGTTCCATAACGGCAACACCTTCGGAGCGGTCGCGTTCACGTCCTTCGGCGCGTTCTGGCTGGCCTACTGGTACTACGTGGACCACATCGTCGGCTCGTTGCCGCTGGTCGAGGTGCACAAGACCACCGGGGTATTCCTGCTGGGATGGGCGATCTTCACCGCCTACATGACGATTGCCAGTCTGCGGACGAATGCCGCGGTCGTCGGGGTGTTGCTGGCGTTGACCGTCACGTTCGTGCTGCTCACGATCGGCGCGTTCAGTGAGACCGAGAACGTGACCAAGGCGGGCGGCTACGCGGGCTTCGTGACGGCGTTCCTGGCCGGATACGCCTCCTTCGCGGGGGTCATGAACTCGACCTTCAAGCGCACCATCATCCCGACGTTCCCGCTGTCGCTGTAGCAGGCGAGTGCTCGCACCGGGCGGCCCCGCGGCCGCCCGGTTCGAGCAGCGCCAGAGCGAAGAACACCGGCAACGCCGGCATCAGCAACACACAACGCCACCACACCGGGTGGAAGGGGTAGTCGTGACCGAGCAAGCTGAACTGTCCGCACTGCTGACCGAGACACGGCGTTTCCCGCCGCCGGCGGCCTTTGCCGCACAAGCGAACGCTCAGCCCGGCATCTATGAGCGCGCTCATGAGGATCCACGAGCCTTTTGGGCCGAGCAGGCGGCGCGGCTGACCTGGGCCAAGCCGTGGGATCAGGTGCTGGATTGGCAACCGCCCTTCGCGAAGTGGTTCGTCGGGGGTCGGCTCAACGTCGCCGTCAACTGCGTGGATCGCCACGTCGAGGCGGGCAACGGCGAGCGGGTCGCGTACCACTGGATCGGCGAGCCGGAAGGCGACACCCGCGACATCACCTACGCCCAACTCAAGGCGATGGTCGGCCAGGCAACCAACGCCCTCATCGAACTCGGCGTGCGCAAAGGCGACCGGGTCGCGATCTACATGCCGATGATCCCCGAGACGGTGGTGGCGATGCTCGCCTGCGCCCGATTGGGCGCGCCCCACACCGTCGTCTTCGGCGGGTTCTCCGCCGACGCGCTGCGCAGCCGGATCATCGACTGCGACGCTCACATCGTGATCACCGCCGACGGCGGTTATCGGCGCGGAACCGCCACCGCCCTCAAGCCCGCGGTCGACGCCGCGATCGCAAATCTGCCCGAGGTGCAGACCGTTTTGGTGGTGCGCCGGACCGGGCAGGACATCGCGTGGGATGAGGCCCGCGACCATTGGTGGCACGAGGTCGTCGAACGCCAAAGCGAGGACCACACGGCCGAGGCCCATGACAGCGAGCACCCGCTCTACGTCATGTACACCTCGGGCACGACCGCGAAACCGAAAGGGATCCTGCACACGACGGGCGGCTATCTGACCCACGTGTCGGCCACCCATCAGTTGGTCTTCGACCTCAAACCGGAGCAGGACGTGTTCTGGACGGCGGCCGATATCGGTTGGGTCACCGGACACAGCTACATCGTCTACGGTCCGCTGGCCAACGGCGCGACCTCGGTCCTGTACGAGGGCACCCCCGACGCCGGGGGGCGGGATCGGTGGTGGCGCATCATCTCCGAGCTCAAGGTCAGCATCCTGTACACCGCGCCGACCACCATCCGGACGTTCATGAAGTGGGGCGAGGACCTTCCCGCCGGCCACGACCTGTCCTCCCTGCGGCTGCTCGGCTCGGTCGGCGAACCGATCAACCCCGAGGCCTGGATGTGGTATCGCAAGCACATCGGCGGCGACCGCTGCCAGATCGTCGACACCTGGTGGCAGACCGAGACCGGCGGCATCATGATCACTCCGCTGCCCGGCATCACCGCGACCAAGCCCGGCTCGGCCATGACGCCCTTCCCCGGGGTCGGGGCCGAGGTGTTGGACAACGAGGGCAAGCCGGTGGACAACGGCGGCGCCGGGTTCTTGGTGCTGACCGAGCCGTGGCCGGGGATGCTGCGCGGCATCTGGGGCGACCCTGAGCGCTATCGGCAGACCTACTGGTCGCGCTTCGACGGCCTGTACTTCGCCGGCGACGGCGCGAAACGCGACGCCGACGGCGACTTGTGGCTGCTGGGGCGCGTGGATGACGTCATGAACATCTCCGGGCATCGGATCTCCACCACCGAAGTCGAGTCCGCACTCGTGTCCCACCCGGCCGTCGCTGAGGCCGCGGTGGTCGGCGCGAATGACGCGATCACCGGGCAGGGCATCGTGGCGTTCGTGACGGTGAAGGGCTCGGTCGCGCAGGACGCGGACTCGGGGGTGGCGCTGATCGCCGAGCTGCGCGAGCACGTGGCGACACAGATCGGCAAGATCGCGCGTCCGCGGCAGATCTTGCTGACCCCGGACCTGCCCAAGACCAGGTCCGGCAAGATCATGCGTCGGCTGCTGCGCGATGTCGCCGAACATCGGGAGCTGGGCGACGTCACCACGTTGGCCGACCCGACCGTCGTCAACATGATCGACGAGAAGATGCGCACGGCCGAGGACGAGGAGGCCTGAGCGCCCGCTGAGGATGTAGAGCGTTTCGGGTGTGATAGCGCTTTCGTCGCCTTGGCTGGCGGGCGCTCAGGCCGTAAACTCCCGGTTATGAAACCCCTCCGCCCCGCCCGCCGGTGGCGCCGCTTGGCCTTGGCCTATGAGTTGCGCTGCGCGCGTGAAGACGCCCGCCGCCGCAACATCCGCACGCCGCTGGGCGTGTGGGCCTGCGAGAGCTGCCGTCACGTCAGTCTGAGCCTGACCGCGTTCAACAGCCATCTGGTCTTCGCGCACGCTTAGCTACGCGCGTGCTCACGTACTGACTTTTGCTCGAAGAGAGCGCCTAGCGCCCGATTTGAGCTTGGAAAGCGTCCCCGCGGGGACGCTTTTGTGCGTTCGCTTCGGCCTCGCGACGGTGCCGGTGCCGACGTGCTAGCCGACGGGTTCGGCCGCTGACCGGGCGGTCATTCGGGTTGCTCGGCCTTGAGCTTCAGCGCGGCCAAGCGGGAATCCCACTGCGACGCGAGCGACGACAGCCACTCAGCGGTCTCGGCCAACGGCGCGCTGCGCACCTGGAACAGCACCTCGCGGCCGACCCGACTCGAGCTGACCAGCCCGGATTCTCCAAGCACAGCAAGGTGTTTGAGCACCATCTGCCGGCTGATCGGCAGCTCGCGGGCCAAGGCCGAGGCGCTGGCCGCCGGCCGCGCGGCCAGCGCCTCGAGCACCAGCCGACGGGTGGGGTCGGCCAGCGCGCCGAAGACCGTCTCGACGCTCATCTGCGGCGTCCGCTCAGGCTTCCGCCCGCGTGCGCAGCGAGGCCAGCTCCAGCGTCCAGCCCTCGGAGTTCGACTCGAAGCCCTTGGCCTTGGTCTCCTCGGCCGCGTCCAACTTCGAGAAGCCGCTCTCGATCACCGAGACGAGGGCCCCGTCGGCGGTCGGTGTGACTGTGAATTCGATCAGGGTGCTGCGGCCCGGCGCCAGTTCCTCGCCCGGAAACGCGCTGGCCCAGCGAAACGCGGCGTACGACATGGGTCGCAGTTCCACGACCTCGACCGGAAAGCGGCCCCACTTCTCCGACTCCCGCACCACGACCTGGCCGGGCGTGCGATCGGCCTCGAGTTCGACGTCGCTCGGCACCCACCAGCCGGGGTCGGTGACCAGACCCCAGACCCGCTCGACGGGTGCCGTGATGGCGATGCTGCGTTCAATGCTGTCCTGCATGATGACTCCTCAGGTCGCTGGTTGGTTGC
>JAOPUY010000403.1 GCA_025963265.1 Frankiales bacterium
ATCCGCACGGGAAAATAACGAGTGGTGGCATCGCCTCGCGCCGTTGGCGGTTCTCCTGTGCGCGCTGTCGTTCGCCGCCGCGGTGAGCGAGTCGGCGACGGCGGCCACGGCCGCCCCGGGTGGTCCGGGGACGGAATCCCATTTCGATCTCGCCCGAAAAGACTGCTTGGGCACGGCCCGCAACACCGGTTCGAAAGTCTGGTACACCGTCGCCAACGGTGTGCTGTCCGACGTGTATGAACCAACGATCGACAACACCAATGTCAGCACGCTCCAGTACATCGTCACCGACGGCTCGACCTTCACCGACCTGCAAACGCGCGACCTGACCTACACCGTCGTCGCTGACCCGACTGGGATGGCCTGCACCGTGACGGCCACGAGCGCCAGCCACGGCTACCGGCTCGTCACCAGCTACGTCACCGACCCGGCGCGCGACACGGTCCTGATGGACACCCGGCTGCAACACGCGCCGGGCGCCCACACCGCGCTCGGCAAGTTGAAGCTGTACGCCTGGCTAGACGCGCACGTCAACGGGGACGGCGGCGGCGGGGAGCTGAACGCCGGCGGCAACAGCGCAGTCATCGACGGCTCCAGTGGCGCGCCGGTCATTTATCGAACGTCAACGCTGAGCCAGGCCACCAACCGCGACTACGGCGTGCCCACCTTCATGTCATTGCGGTCGAGCAGACCGGCCCATAGAGCCACGGTGGGCTTCGCCGGCACCCCCAGCGACGGGCTGACCCAGCTGGACGCATCACACGGGTTAACGACCTACTCCTCGGCGACCAATGGCCACGTCACCGCAACCGAGGACGTCACGCCGGGCGCCAGTGGCGAGGTGACGCTCGCGCTGGGCTTCGGCCGCACCCAGACCGGCGCCGTCGCCACCGCCGGCGCATCACTCGCGCACCCCTTCGTCCTGACCGCGGCCAGTTACCTGCTCGGCTGGGCCAGATACGACCTCACCCTGCATCGGCCGCCGGCGAGCTATCCGGGTCTGAGCCGGTCGCAGGCCCTCGAGCTGCAACGGCGTTATTACCTGTCCGCGAACGTGGTCAAGGCCAGCGAGGACAAGACCTATCCCGGCGCGATCGTCGCCTCGCTGGCCAGCCCCTGGGGTCAGGCCGTGTCGGCCAGCGCCGCGCCCGGCGGGTTGCCGGTCTACTTCGGTTCCTATCGCGAGGTGTTTTCCCGTGATCTATACGAGGCATTCACCGGCCTGCTGACCGACGGCGACCTAGCGACCGCCCGGGCCGCGACCCTGTTCTTGTTCAATCACCAGCAACTCGCGAACGGATCGTTCCCGCGCAACTCGTTGGTCAACGGCAAGGCTGCTCCCGACACCGGCGGCACCCAGTTGGACGAGACGGCCTATCCGATCCTGATGGCGCAGCAGGCAGGCCTGGGCGGTGACAACACCCTGTGGCAGCAGCACATTCGTCCCGCGGCTGACTTCCTGGTCGGCTCTGGTCCCTCGCTCGGCGTCGAGCGCTGGGAGGAGCAGTCGGGCTTGTCCCCGTCGACGATCGCGGCGGAAATCGCTGGTCTCACCGCGGCTTCCACGATCGCCGCCCAACACGGCGACACCGCGCGGGCGCAGCTTTATCAAGCGACGGCCGACTATTACCAGCGCAACGTCAAGGCGTGGGACGTCACCACCACCGGCCCCTACGGGCCCTCGTACTTCATCCGGCTGACCAAGAACGGCGATCCAAATTCTGCGTTTGTCTACAACCTGGGCAACGGCAGCGTCAACTTCGACCAGCGGGCGGTGGTCGACGGCGGGTTCCAGGAGCTAGTGCGACTCGGCGAACTGCCGGTCAGCGACCCGCAGATTCAGACGTCGCTGACGGTGCTCGACCGTCAGATCTCCGTCTCCACGCCGAGCGGCACTGGCTATTACCGCTACGGCACGGACGCGGCCGACGGCAGCGTCGACGGCTACGGCGACTGCTATGTGCCCGATCCGACCGCCTGCGCCCGGACGGGCGCGCCGTGGCCGCCGAGCGACATCGGCAGCGGCCACCTCTGGCCGGTGCTGTCGGGTGAGCGGGCGGAGTCCGAGCTCGCCGCCGGCGACAAACCGGGCGCGAGCGCATTGCTCGAGTCGATGCTGCGGTTCTCCTCTGGCGTAGGGCTGGTGCCCGAGCAGGCCTGGGAGAACCCTGATGTTCCCGCCGATCCGTACGGCAGCGACCCGACCACGGCGTCCATCGGGTTCACCGATGGCCACGCGGCCGGCTCGGCCTCGCCCCTAACCTGGGCTCAGGCCCAAGAGCTTCGGTTGATCCTGTCCATCGGCGCCGGCAAGACCCTCGAGACCCCAGCGGTCACGACCCAGCGCTACGTCACGCACCCACCGCCGACCGGCATTCCGGTGACGATCACGTCTCCGGTCTCGGGAGCCGCGATCACCACGCCGACGACGACGGTGACCGGCACGACCACCCCCGGGGCGCGGGTGGTGGTCGAGTCGAACGTCACTGACATCCAGGCGCCGCCGGGCCTGGCCAGCGGTCGGGCCGGCGCGGACGGCTCGTTCTCGCTGACGGTGCCCGTCGGGTTCGGCAACAACGCGATAACCGTGGCGGCCACCGCATCCGGCAACCGAACCGGCTACGCGCAGATCGCCGTCACCGGCACCGTGATCGCCGGGACGACGTTGCTCGACGTCACCGACCCGGCCGGCGACGACAACGGTCCGGGCACGTATCAGTACCCGACGTCGTCCTCCTTCCACGCGGGCGCGTTCGACCTCACTCGGTTCCGGGTCATCAGCGCGGGGACGACGGTCTACCTGCAGGCGACGCTGGCCAACCTAGACCCGCCCTTCGGCGTGACCAACGGCGCGCAGATGCTGGATGTGTATGTGCACGCCGCCGGCGCCGCCCCAACGTCGACCGCCGCGGGCGCCTCCGTGTCCAATTACGTGATCGCGGCTCAGGACGCCTGGAATCAGCGCTTCGAGATCCAGGGCTTCGCCCCTCCGGTCTGGGTCGACGCTGCGGGCAACTCGCGCGGGACGCCTCAGGTGGCGGCCTCGCAAAACGCCAAGACGATCACGATCGGGGTGCCGCAGGCCGTCTTCGGAACACCCGCCGCCGGCTGGTCGTTCGCGGTGGCGCTGACCGGCCAGGATGGAAACTCCCCGGACCAGTTCCGGACTTTCGCGCCCACGCCGCAGGAATTCAGCTTCGGGGTCTGCGCGGCCGGTGGCCCGTCCCCGATTTGCACGGTCGATCCCGCCACCGTGCCCAAGGCGATGGACGTCATCACCCCGGCCGGCATTTCGCAGGCGACCGAGCTCAACCCCACGCTGGGCCCGGTTGCCATCCGCGGTGTGCCCATCCCGTGACCGCGAGCGCTGTGGCTGAGGACGATTTCGTCGTGCATCCGTCCGCGAGATGCTCAGCTGTCGAGCCGATGAGCCGATACGACAAGCATGAGAGTCGACAACCTCGTTACTGCCTACATCGAGATCGAGCATCTGAACGCGCCGCAGGGCCGCCCCGCCGGC
>JAOPUY010000419.1 GCA_025963265.1 Frankiales bacterium
GGGTGGCGGCTCATAGAACCGTCCAGCTGGATGATTCTGTCGGGGTGACCGGAGCCGTCGCTCGTTCCTCGCGCCGCCCAAATCCGGCCGAGATCGAGCGCACAAGCGAGAAGGACCGCCCGGAAAAGCTGGGCGGTCCTTCTCGCTTGTCGGGGTGACAGGATTTGAACCTGCGGCCTCTACGTCCCGAACGTAGCGCGCTACCAAGCTGCGCCACACCCCGCCGACAACCGCTCCAGCATAGCCGACAGCCGCGGACCGATTTCGCCGGACCGTCAGTTCGGCCCGCGGCTGCATGACCGCCCCGGGGTCCGATGTCGCGTCGGAGCGGCGATCCGTGAGTTCGCTAGTCTGTGTACGAAATCCTCGGTTCTGCGACCGTGGCTTCGGACAATGGATGGGATCGCCGCACCGTGACTGACAGGCTCACCGCTCGCCAAATAGCTCGACGAACGGCCTTCGACCTCGGCAGCCTGGTCCCCCCGCTGGGACGGCTGCGGTCTCAGCGGGACGAGCTGGCGGCCAGCCTCGCCGCCCAACGCGCGGACACCGCCCGGCTTCAATCGGCGCTCGATTCCGCGACCAGCGAGCTCGCCGCCGCCACCGCGTCACCGGCTGCCCCGCCGGCACCGAGCGACCACGTTGAGTCGGCCCCGATGGCGTTTCCGCCCGGGCATTTCTACTCCCCGGTCGCCGACCTCACCGAGATCAGCCAGCGTCAGGAGCAGATCTTCGCGGTCCCGGACTCGCTGCCCGGCATCGACCTCAACGCCGCCGGCCAGCTCGATCGGCTCACCGAATTCGCGGCCTTCGCCGCCGAGCAGCCGTTCGCCGACGGCCCCACCGAGGGCTTGCGCTACCAGTTCGTCAACAACTTCTTCAGCTACGGCGACGGCATGGCCTACTACTGCATGCTGCGCTCGATCCGTCCCCGGCGCATCATCGAGGTCGGCTCGGGCTGGTCCTCGGCCCTAGCGCTGGACGTCGACGAGCTGTTCTTCGACGCCTCGACCGAGATGACGTTCATCGAGCCGTACCCCGATCGGCTAGCTGAGCTCATCCGACCTGAGGACCGCGGCCGGGTGCGCATCCTGGAGGAGCCACTCCACGCCGTCGACCCGAGCCTGTTCAGCGAGCTGGCCGCCGGTGACCTGCTGTTCATCGACTCGACCCACGTCTCGAAGATCGGCAGCGACGTCAACCAGCTCATTCTCGACGTCCTGCCGAGCCTGCCGGCCGGCGTGCACATCCACGTCCACGACGTGTTCTACCCGTTCGAGTACCCGCGCGACTGGGTCTATGACGGTCGCTCCTGGAGCGAGGACTACCTGCTGCGCGCCTACTTGAGCCAGAACGAGCGAGTCCGCATCACCTGGTTCAACTCCTACCTCAACCAGTTCCATCACGGCGCGGTCAGCGCCGCGATGCCGCTGTGGGCCCGCAACACCGGCGGCAGCATCTACCTGGAAACCGTCTAAGAGCGCACCGCGGTCAAGGCGCGCGACTCGAGAGCGCGCTCAGCGGACGGCGCGTCCCGCGGGACCAGCGTGAGCAGCACCGCCTCCGGCCGGCAGGCGAACCGAAGCGGCAGATAGGGGTTCGAGCCCAGACCCGCGCAGACGTTGAACCACATGTGCTCATCCCATGGGTGCAGCCATCGGGCCCGGGCCCGGTCAATGCCGCAATTGGTGACGATGGGCGGCCCGAACGGGATCCGCACCTGACCGCCGTGCGTGTGGCCGGCCAGCACCAGGTCGTAGCGATCGGCGGCGAACCGGGTCAGCAACGCCGGCTCGGGGGAGTGGATCACGCCGATCCGGACGACCGCGTCCTGGTTGGCCAGTCCGGCGATCTTGGCGTAGCGGGCCTTGCGCAGATGCGGGTCGTCGGTGCCGGCCAGGGCGACCGGCACCCCGGCGACGTCGATGGTGGACCGGCGGTGCGTCAAGTCCAGCCAACCGGCCCCGGCCATCGAGGAGGCCAACTCTTCCCACGGCATCGGCTGGCGACCGCTCAAGTCGCCGACCTTGTCTGGCAGGAAGTAGCGCAGGGGGCTGCGGAGCCTCGGGATGTAGTAATCGTTGTTGCCCGGCACGAAGACGCCCGGAAAGTCGAACAGCGGCCCGAGCGCGCGCATGATCGCGGGAATCCCGTTCGGATCCGAGGACGTGTCGCCGGTGTTGACCACGAGGTCGGGCTTGAGCCGGGCTAGGCCCGAGATCCAGTCCTGCTTGTCGCGCTGAGCGCTGGTCAGGTGCAGATCCGACACGTGCAGCACCTTGAGCTCGGGCGTCCCCGGATCGAGCACAGGTACCGTGAAGCGTCGAAGCACGAAGCGATGCGGCTCGATCAGGCAGCCGTAAATCGCGGCCGCCGCGCCCGCCACGCCGAGCGCGCCCGCCGCGCGCAGTGATGTGGACATGAGTTCGAGCCTACGGGTCGAGCAAACTAACCTGATCACCATGACCGACCTGAAGAGCCAGCTCAAGTCCGACCTCACGACCTCCATGAAGGCGCGCGACGAGCTCAGCACGGCGACGATTCGGATGCTGCTCACCGCGATCACCAACGAGGAGGTCTCGGGCTCGACGGCTCGGGAGCTCTCCGACGATGAGGTGCTGCGGGTCATCACTCGCGAGGCCAAGAAGCGGCGCGAGGCGGCGGAGGCCTTCGACAGCGGCGACCGGCCGGCCCAGGCTCAGCGCGAGCGCGACGAGGAGACCGTGCTGGCCCGCTATCTGCCCCAGCAGTTGGGCGCGGACGAGCTGACGCAGCTCGTCACGTCGGCCATCGCGGAGTCCGGGGCCACCGAGCCGCGGCAGATGGGTCTGGTCATGAAGGTCCTCACCCCCCAGATCGCCGGGCGGGCCGACGGCAAGCGGGTCTCAGAGGAAGTGCGCCGTCAGCTCAGCGCTTAGTGTCCGTTCCCACTGGTGTGCCGACTGGTCGCGCTCGGGGTCGGCTTCGCGTGCGAGGTGGAACCGGCGCCGGGCCCAGTCGAGGGAGAGGGCGGCGGAGTGGTGCCACCCGAGCTGGCCCCGGTGGAGGGCTTGACCGGCGTCTTGCTCGGCGGGGGCGGCGGCACGAACACGTACGGCGCGACGCCGGAGGACACGCACAGCGAGACGGTGGTGCTGGCCGGGTCGGCGATCTTCGGTGAGTAGAAGGCCACGTCGCCCGGCGTCACCTTGCTCCCGCACGGGGTCTGCAGCACCTTCGACTTGAAGCCGGCGGCGGTCAGCTCGGCCTCGGCGGTGTCCAAGTCGAGGTTGGACACCACGGGGACGGCTTGACCCGTGGTCGAGGCGGCGGTCGGCCACTCCCAGTGCTGGGCCAGCAGGGCCGGGCCGTAGGCCTCGAGCCAGAACCTCGACACCGCGGCGCCGAAGGTGTCGACGCCGGCTTGACCGCCGGTGATGCCCGGAACGTTGTTGATCGCGGCCGACGGATCGGCCGGGTTCACCATCGCCGTGGCCGACACCAGATGCGGGGTGATGCCGACGAACCAGAGCGCGGAGTTGGTGGTGTCGGTCGCGTCGTTGTTGGTGCCGGTCTTGGCCGCGACCACGCTGCCGCCGTTGTTGTACCAGTTGGTGAAGTCGCTGTAGGCCGTGCCGCCGTAGGTCTTGGTGTCATTGGTCATGATGTTCAGCAGCGTCCGCGCGGTGTAGGTGTCGTACTGCCGGGTGCACGGCGGCTGGGTGAACTTCACCGGGTTGCCGGCCGAGTCGGTGATCGCGTTCGGGTTGCCCCGCGCGATCGGCGTCGACGGGCAGTACACGCCGTCGTTGGCCACCGTCCCGATCGCGCTGGTCAGGTCGAGCACCGCGGTCGGATCCTGGCCGAGCGTGAAGGTCGGCCGCCGCTCGGCGATGACCTCCTTGGCCTGGGCGCCGTTGTTGGCGTTCAGCCAGCTCATGCCCAGGCCCTGGGCGGTGGTCACCGCCGGGGTGAGATCGCAACCGAACAGCTGGTCGATCATGGCCACGAAGTAGGTGTTGGACGATTCCGGCAGCGCCGAGGACAACGGCAGGGTGTCGCGGTAGCTGCCGGCGTTGTGGACGGTGTAGTCCTGCGGGCAGTTGCGGACCTTCCACTGGTTGTTCGCCGTGGTCAGCGAATAGCTCGGGTCGACGCCGGCCTTGAGGGCGGCCAGCGCGGTGAAGTACTTGTAGGTCGATCCCGACCCGGCGTAGGAGTCGGTGAAGATCCGGCTCACCGTGTAGCTCGGGTCGTTCTTGGCCACGCCGTACTTGTGGTCGGTGATCATGGTCGTCACCGCGCCGGTGGTCGGGTCGACCGAGGGCATCACCAGGGCGTAGCCGTTAGAGCTCTTCGGAACTAGTCCGCTCTGAGTCCAGACGTTGGTCTCCCCGGTGTTCTGCATGCCGACGTCGAGGGTGGTGATGATCTTCAAGCCGCCGGTGTTCACCCGGGAGGCGGTGAGGCCGCCGGTCGTCTCCAGCCACTGGACGGCGTAGTCGCAGAAGAATCCCGCGTTGAGGATCTTCGGGTTGGCGTACGCGCAGCCCCGGGCCGGCACGGCCTGCTTGGCCAACTTGATCGGAGCGGCCTTGTAGGCCGCCGCCTGCGCCGCGGTGATGTTGTTGGAGGTGACCATGTTGTCGAGCACCACGTTGCGGCGGGTCTTGGCCGCGGCGGCGTCGAGATAAGGGTCGTAGGACGTCGGCGCCTGCACGAGGCCGACCAGCAATGCGGCCTGCGGGACGGTCAGCTTGCTGACATCGACCCCGAAGTAGGTCT
>JAOPUY010000422.1 GCA_025963265.1 Frankiales bacterium
ACGGTGTCCGCCGGATCATTTTGTTGACCTTGGGCTGGGAGGAGCTGCCAAAGGCAATCTCCGTTCACGGCACGCCGCGCACGGAGCGGCTACGCGAGCCGAGCCCCGGGGTGTTGTTGCAAGTGGACGGCGGGTGGATCCTGCTCGACACCGGCTTCAACACCGCGCTCATCCGCGACCCGGTGCTCTACAAGCGCTACTACCCCAGCGTCGAGTACGTGCCGGTGCTGATGGGCTCCGGCGAGCCGATCGCGGAGGCCCTGGACGAGGTGGGCGTCGACATCGCTGACATCCACGCCGTCGCGTTGAGTCACTTTCACCATGACCACGCGGGCGGTCTGAAGCTGTTCGCCGGCCGGATCCCGGTGCACGCGCAACAACGCGAGTACGACTACGGGATGTCCAACCACCCCGAGCCGGAGCTGCACGGCATGGCCCGGGTGGACTACGACGACCCTCGCATCGACTGGCGGCTGGCCGATGGCGAGGCCGAGATCGCGCCCGGCGTGAGCGTCGTGCCCACCTACGGCCATACCCCCGGGCATCAGAGCTTCGTGGTCGACTTGGACTCCTCAGTCGGCGGCGGCGGCTTCGTGTTCGCCTTCGACGCGGCCGACCTGACCGAGAACATCGAGCACGAGCTGCCGATCGGCGGGTTCATCGACGTCGACCCGGCCGACACGGTCGAGCCGATCCGGCGTCTGAAGAAGATCGCCCGGGAGAAGGACTACACCCTGGTGCCTGGTCACGACCCGGTGGTCTGGCCGCGCTTGACGGCCGAGTTTCAGGCACGGTTCGCCGGACGGTGACCGCGCTGTCGCTGTTGATCCGGGCGCCGCGGGCCGTGCTCGACGGATCCGAGCAAGCCGTCGACATCGGCGTCCGCGACGGCCGGATCGAGTTGATCGCCCCGTTCGGGTCGGTGCGCTCGGCCGGGCCGACGACCACGCTGGCCGACGACGAGGTGCTGCTTCCCGGTCTGGTCGACACCCACGTCCACATCAACGAGCCGGGACACCCGGACTGGGAGGGCTTCGCCAGCGCCACCCGGGCGGCCGCCGGAGCCGGCATCACAACCCTGGTCGACATGCCGCTGGACAGCGAGCCGGTAACCACGACGCTCGCTGCCCTAGCCGCCAAGCGCCGCGCCGCCGCCGGCCAGTGCCAGGTCGACGTGGGCTTCTGGGCCGGGGCGACGCCCGACAACCTCGGCACGTTGGCCGGTCTGGACGCCGCCGGCGCCCTCGGGTTCAAGTGCTTTCTGGCCGACTCGGGCGTCCCCGCCTTCGCCCCGTTGACGCCGGCGGAGTTGGTGAGCGCCATGGCTGAGGTGGCCGCCCTCGGCTCGACGCTGCTCGTGCACGCCGAAAGCGCGGCCGAGCTGGTAGACCGGCCGCCGCCGCACGGACAGCGGTACGCGGACTTCCTGGACTCGCGGCCGGACGCCGTCGAGCAGCAGGCGGTGCTGGAGGTCATCAGCGCCGCCCGGCAGACCGGCGCCCGGGCCCACATCGTCCACCTGTCCAGCGCGCAGGCGCTGGGCATCCTGGCCCGGGCCACTGGCGCCGCAGGCCCGACGGTCACGGCCGAGACCTGCCCGCACTATCTGAGCCTGGCCGCCGAAGCCGTCCCCGACGGCGCGACCGAATTCGCCTGCTGCCCGCCGATTCGCTCGAAGGCCAACCAGGACGCGCTGTGGCGCGGGCTGCGCGAGGCGACGCTGGACATGGTCGTGTCCGACCACTCGCCCTGCGCGCCCGCGCTGAAGCATCTCGACAGCGGTGACTTCGGGCTGGCCTGGGGTGGCATCAGCTCGCTGCAGCTAGGCCCCTCCGTGGTCTGGACGCAAGCCCGCCAGCGGGGCTTCGCGCTGCCCGATCTGGCCCGGTGGATGGCGCAGCGGCCGGCCGAGCTGGCCGGGCTGACGGACAAGGGACGGATCGCCGAGGGCGCCGCGGCGGACCTGGTGGCCTTCGCGCCGGAGGAGGAGTTCACGGTCGAGCCCGATCGGTTGCTGCACCGGCAGCCGCTGACCCCCTACCGCGGCGCCCGGCTCACCGGCCGGGCCCGCACGACCTGGCTGGCCGGCGCCCCGGTCTTCGCCGCGGGTCAACCGGTGGCCGGTAATCGTGGACAATTGCTGGGCACGCCAACCAGCGCGTCCAGTAGGCCCGCCGGTCCCGCCGGCCCGTCCGATCCGGAGTTCGCATGAGAATCCTGGTCGTGAACCCCAACACCTCCGCGACGATGACCGCCGAGATCGCCGCGGCCGCGCGGCGGGCGGCGGCGCCGGGAACGGTGATCCTCGCCGTCCAGCCGTTCTTCGGACCGGTGGCCATCGACTCCGCCGCGGAGAGCTACCTCTCGGCGGTCGCCGTGATGGACCGCATCCTGGCCGTCGACGAGCATTACGACGCCGTCGTGCTGGCCGGCTTCGGTGAGCACGGCCGCGACGGCGTCCAGGAGCTGCTGAGCGTCCCGGTCTTCGACATCGCCGAGAGCGCGGCCCAGGTCGCGCTGATGCTCGGCCGCAGCTACTCCGTCATCACCACTCTGCAACGCTCGGTCGGCGCGATCGAGGATCGGCTCGCGCTGGCCGGGCTGGCGGCCCGCTGCGCCTCGGTGCGGGCCAGCGGCCTGTCCACCGCTGAAGTCGACGCCGACCCGGCCGCAGCCCAGGCGGCCATCCTGGAGCAGGCGCGCAAGAGCGTTTCCGCTGATTTCGCCGAGGTGATCTGCCTCGGCTGCGGCGGGATGGCCGGACTGGCCGAGGCCATCACGGCCGAGCTCGGGGTGCCGGTCATCGATGGAGTGGCGGCGGCCGTCGCGCTCGCTCAGGCGGTGGTCGGTCTCGGGCTGAGCACCAGCAAGGCCTGCACCTACGCCCCGCCGCCCGGCAACGCCATCACCGGCTGGCCGCCAGCCGGGGGCGGCATCGGCGGCCCCCATGCCTGAGACGCGGGCGCACCACGATCTGGCCTCCCGCTGGTTCGGCTCGAGCGTGCTGGCCGCTAGCGATGAGTCCTTTGGCCTGAAGGAGAATCTGCTCGTGCCGGGCGAGGCCGTGTTCGAGCCCGGGCACTACGACCACCGCGGCGAGATCGTCGACGGCTGGGAGACCGGGCGGCGGCGCGAGGCGGGCTACGACTGGGCCCTGATCCGATTGGGCGCGCCCGGACGGATAACCCAGGTGGACCTGGACACCAGCTTCTTCACCGGCAACTACCCGAGCACGGGCTGGATTCGGGCCTGCGCCGTCACCGGCTATCCGAGTCCGGCCGAGTTACTCGCCGATGACGTCGACTGGATCGAGGTCGTCGCGCCGACCGAGCTCGACGGCGACACCCACAACCTGCTCCCGGTGAGCGACGGCCGTCGGTTCACCCACGTGCTGGTCTGCGTGGCCCCCGACGGCGGAGTGGCTCGGGTGCGGGTGCACGGCGAGGTGATCCCCGACCCGGCGGACTGGGCCGGGCTCACGGTCGAGATCTCCGGCGCCGAGCACGGCGGCCGGGTGATCCGCTCGAGCGACGACTTCTACACACCGGCCCAGGTCCTGATAATGCCGCACCAGGCCAGAGCCATGGGCGAGGGCTGGGAGACGCGCCGGCGCCGCGACGACGGGCACGACAGCGCGGTGATCGCCCTGGGCGCGGCCAGCGACTTGCTGCTGCTCGAAGTCGACACCGCCCATTTCAAATACAACGCCTCGGCCGAGATCGAGTTGCTCGGGGTCAGCGCGGCGGAGTTCGCGTCATTGAGCGGTGACCTGGACTCGGTCGAGGGTTGGTCGACGCTGCTCCCCCGAACGCGGTTGCAACCAGACACTCGGCACCGGTTCCGGCTCACCGCGCCGCGGCGTCACGACGTGGCCGTGGTTCGGATCGAGGCCTACCCCGACGGCGGCCTGTCGCGGGTCCGGTTGTTCGGCACGCCCACGGCGGCGGGCCTGGCCCAGGCCGAGCGCGCCTTCCGCACCGCCAGCGCGTCCGCTGGTCCGACCGACCCGCCTGACCCGCCTGACCCGACTGGGAGGAACCGCGAGTGAGCGCTCAGCGCATGTTCATGTTGGAGTACGGCACCGAGCTGGTGCCCAAGTCGCTGTCCGTGCTCGGCGGCAGCGACAAGGTGATCGCGACCCCGATCTACGGCGTGGTGGTCGAGACCTCCGACGGCCTGGTGCTGCTCGACACCGGCATCAACGCGGCGGCCCTGGCCGATCCGCAGACGCTGACCGAGATCTACGGGGCCGACCTACACCCCTGGGGACCCGACGGCGACCCGCTCAAGGTCGCCCTCGACCGAGTCGGCCTCGCCGTCAGCGACATCGCGGTGGCCGCGATCAGCCACTTGCACCTGGATCACTCCGGCGGCATTGGGCTGTTGACCGACGCCGGGGTGCCGATCGCCATCCAGCAGGCCGAGTTGGACTACGGCCTGGCCCGGGCGGCGGCGGGCACCGAGCGCTCGGTCGCCTTCCTGGCCGAGGACTACACCCGGGCCGACATCTGCTGGCGGGGTCTGGACGGCGAGGCCGAACTCGCTCCCGGGGTGTCGGTCATCTCGACGCCCGGCCACACGCCCGGCCATATGTCCTTCCGCGTCGAACTGCCGCAGACCGGAACGTGGATCTTCGCCGCCGACGCCGCCGACCTCAGTGAGAACCTGTTCGAGCGGATCCCGTGCGGATCGGTGGCCGAGCCGGATGACGCCCCCAAGGCCCTCGCCTCGATCAACCTGCTGATGGACGAGGGCGAGCGGCTCGACGCCCGCGTCATACCCGGGCATGACTCGGTGTTCTGGAAAGCGGTCTGGCATCCACTCGGCGGGCATCGCTGATGACCGAGGCCGTGTCGAAGGTTGGCTCGCCCACGCTGGTCCGAGAGCTGGCCGGCGCCTGGCGGCGAACCCGGTTGATCCTGCCCGACGGCAGCGGCGACGCGGACGCCACCACGGTGACCTGGCTGCAGTCCACGTCGCTCTACGTCGACCTCCGCCAGCCGGCCGACCGACCCGCCTTCGGCGGGGCGACCGACGGGGACTCCGGCGGGTTCTCCGGTGAGGCGGATCTGAGCCAGCGCCAGCGGGACTGGATCGCCGGCCAGGAAGGCTTCGCCGGATCCCTGAACAAGGCCGGTGCGGTGTTCAGCTGGCGCCGCGAGCTCGATCTGCGGCCACCCGGGGCGTTTGCCGACGAGGGGACGCTGGCCTATCAGGGCGAGGTCCTGGTGGAAGAGGGCATCCACCAGCCCTACGCCGAGCATTGGACGCGGGTCGACGCCGGCAACAGCCCGCGGTGGGGCGTGCGGGTCAGCGGTGACGGCGGTCAGCTCGGTCTGCTCTTCCGGGTTGGCGATTGGTTCGGCTGGGCCCACGGCCCCGGCGGACCCCAGTCGGCCGAGAGCGGTTCGCCCTGGGCCCGCACCGAGATCTCGCTCGGGCTGATCAGCAACGGGGAATGGCGAATCGTCCGCTCCAGCCGGCCGCTTCGCGAGGGCACGGTGTTCACTCCGCGCGTCACCGGCAGCGTGGTGATGACCAGCGGGGTGTCGCCGCAAGGCGAGCAGATCGAGCAGCAGTGGGACTTGCTCTGGTCCGAGGGCGAGATCTAACCCAGACCGGGCTCGCGTCGGACCGGCGCTGGCCTCACGCCTCGGCCAGCGCCGCCAAGGCCGCGTCGATGCGGCTGATCTCGGTGCCGGCTTTCGCGTTGCGCGCTCGGATCCCGGCCACGACGTCGTCCGGCGCCTTGGCCAAGAAGGCGGCATTGCCCAGCTTCTTGGCCGTCTGCTCGAGGTCCTTCTCGGCCACCGCGCGGTCCCGGGTCAACCGGGCCCGCTCGGCCGGAACGTCGATCGACGTCGACAGGTC
>JAOPUY010000450.1 GCA_025963265.1 Frankiales bacterium
GGGATCGCATTCCTGCCCGTCGACGCCGCCGCGCGGGCCGAGGTCAAGGCTGTCTTCGCGGCCACCGCGGCCGCCGAAGGGCTGCAGCTGCTGGGCTGGCGCGAGGTCCCAGTCAACTCCGACGGGCTCGGCCCGACCGCGCTCAGCGTGATGCCGGCCTTCGAGCAACCGGTCCTGGTGGCCAGCCCCGACCGTCCGGTGGCCTCCGAGCTCGAGCTGGAGCGGCGCGCTTTCTGCCTCCGCAAGGTCGCCGAGCGCCTGATCCGGGACGCCGGGGAGGCCGAGAAGACCGACGACGCGAGCGACTCCGCGACGCCGGCGGGCTTGGCTCTCTACTTCCCGTCCCTGTCCTCGCGCACCATGGTCTACAAGGGCATGCTGACCACCGCTCAGCTGGCCACCTTCTACCCGGACCTGTCCGACGAGCGCTTCACGACCGCGATCGCCCTGGTCCACAGCCGGTTCTCGACTAACACCTTCCCGTCCTGGCCGCTGGCCCAGCCGTTCCGGATCATCGCCCACAACGGCGAGATCAACACCGTCGGCGGCAACCGCAACTGGATGCGCACCCGGCAGGCGATGCTGCGCTCGCCCGAGCTGGCCGGCGAGTCGGGCGACTTGGCCCGGCTGTTCCCGATCTGCACCCCCGGCGCCTCGGACTCGGCCTCGTTCGACGAGGTGCTGGAGCTGCTGCACCTCGGTGGCCGCAGCCTGCCGCACGCGGTGCTGATGATGATCCCGGAGGCGTGGGAGAACGCCGCCAACATGGACCAGGCCCGTCGGGACTTCTACGCCTTCCACGCCGCCTTGATGGAGCCCTGGGACGGCCCGGCCTGCGTCACCTTCACCGACGGGACCCTGATCGGCGCCGTGCTGGACCGCAACGGCCTGCGCCCCGGCCGTTGGTGGCGCACCTCGGACGACCTGGTGATCCTGGCCAGCGAGGCCGGCGTCATCGACATCGACCCGGCCACCGTGATCGCCAAGGGGCGGCTGCAGCCGGGTCGGATGTTCCTGGTCGACACCGCGGCCGGCGAGATCCGCGACGACGACGAGATCAAGTCGGCGCTGGCCGCCGAGGCCCCGTACGGCGAGTGGCTGCACGCCGGGCTGCTGAACCTGGACGCGCTGCCCAACCGCGAGCACGTGGTGCACACCCACGAGTCGGTGCTGCGCCGTCAGCAGCTGTTCGGTTACACCGAGGAAGAGCTGCGGATCATCCTCACCCCGATGGCCACCAGCGGGGGCGAGCCGCTCGGCTCGATGGGCACCGACACCCCGATGGCCGTGCTGTCCAAGCGTCCGCGGCTGCTTTTCGATTACTTCGCCGAGCTGTTCGCCCAGGTGACCAACCCGCCCCTGGACGCGATCCGCGAGGAGCTCGTCACCTCGATGCACGGCATGATCGGCCCCGAGCAGAACCTGCTCGCGCCCTCGGCCGCCTCCTGCCGGCAGATCGTGCTGCCGAAGCCGGTCATCGGCAACGACGACCTGGCCAAGATCTGGCACGTCAACGCCGACGGCGACCTGGCCGGCTTCCAGTGCGCGCTGATCGACGGCCGCTACCGGGTGCACGGCGGCGGACCGGCGTTGACCGCGGCCCTGCAGCGGGTGCGCGAGGAGTGCGCGACGGCGATCGAGAACGGCGCCCGCATCCTGATCCTGTCCGACCGCGACTGCGACGCCGACCACGCGCCCATCCCGTCCCTGCTGCTGACCTCGGCCGTGCACCACCACCTGGTGCGCACCGGCCAGCGGACCCAGGTCGGCCTGGTCGTCGAGACCGGCGAGGCCCGCGAGGTCCACCACGTCGCGCTGCTGATCGGCTACGGCGCGGCCGCGGTGAACCCCTACCTGGCCTTTGAGAGCATCGACGACCTGATCAACGCCGGCGTCATCAGCGGCATTGAGGCCCCGGCGGCCATCGACAAATACATCAAGGGCCTGTCCAAAGGCGTCCTGAAGGTGATGTCCAAGATGGGCATCTCCACCGTCGCGTCCTACACCGGGGCCCAGGTCTTCCAGTCCCTCGGCCTGTCGGACGAGGTCGTAGACGAGTACTTCACCGGCACCGCCCACAAGCTCGGCGGGGTCAGCCTCGAGGTGATCGCCGAGGAGGTCGCGGCCCGGCACGCGCAGGCGTTCCCGCTGACGCCGACCGCCCGCGCGCACCGCCGGTTGGAGATCGGCGGCGAGTACGCCTGGCGTCGCGAGGGCGAGGTCCACCTGTTCAACCCGGACACCGTCTTCAAGCTGCAGCACGCCACCCGGGCCGGACGCTACGACGTCTTCCGCGAGTACACCGACGAGATCGACCGCCTCAACCACGAGGGCTCGACCCTGCGCGGGCTCTTCGCGCTCAAGTTCGGCCAGCGCCCGCCAGTGCCGTTGGACGAGGTCGAGCCGGTCAGCGAGATCGTCAAGCGCTTCGCCACCGGCGCCATGTCTTACGGCTCGATCTCGGCCGAGGCCCACGAGACGCTGGCCATCGCCATGAACCGCCTCGGCGGCCGCTCGAACTCGGGCGAGGGCGGCGAGGACGCCGAGCGCTATGTGCCGGATGAGAACGGCGACTTGCGGCGCTCAGCGGTCAAGCAGGTCGCCTCGGGCCGCTACGGCGTCACCTCGCACTACCTGGTCAACGCCGACGACCTGCAGATCAAGGTCTCCCAAGGCGCCAAGCCGGGCGAGGGCGGCCAGCTGCCGGGCTACAAGGTCTACCCGTGGATCGCCCGCACCCGGCACTCGACGCCTGGCGTCGGCCTCATCTCACCGCCGCCGCATCACGACATCTACTCGATCGAGGACTTGGCTCAGCTGATCCACGACCTCAAGAACGCCAACTCGGCGGCTCGGGTGCACGTGAAGCTGGTCGCCGAGAACGGCGTCGGCACCGT
>JAOPUY010000453.1 GCA_025963265.1 Frankiales bacterium
GGCCCGCTGGGATAGAGATTTACCTGTTGGAAACAGGGGCATTCACAGCCGCAACAGAGCGGCTGCTCAGGAGCGCTGTTTGGGCAGCCGCTGGTTGACGAATGACTCAACTCCGGCCCGCCGGGCCAGATCGCGCGCCATGGCGGCCACCTCGAGCCGGATTTCGCCTTCATCCAAGGTGCGAACTCGACGCTCGCTCATCAGCACGCGACCGTCCACGATGGTGGTCGTCACATCGGACGCGCGCGCTGCGTAGACCAGGTGTTCGACCAGGTTTCCGCCGTACTCAGCAGAGTCAAGCAAGGGCCACAGGTGCGGGCTGGCTAAGTCGACGGCGATGACGTCGGCCCGTTTGCCGAGCTCGATCGAGCCGACCTGCCCGCCCAGCTGCAGGGCGTCAGCCGAACCGTGAATGGCTAGTTCCAGCACCCGCTGGGCCGGCAGCGCCGCCGGGTCGCCGGAGCGATACTTGGCCGACAGCGCGGCCATCCGCATCTCGGCGAACGGATCGAGGATGTTGTTGGACATCATCGAATCGGTGCCCAGGCCGACCCGCACGCCGGCCGCCAGCAGCTCGGAGACCGGGGCGATCTGATTGCCGAGCTTCAGGTTCGAGGTCGGGCAGTGCGCGACCGCGACGCCCCGCTCGGCCAGGAGTTCGATGTCGGCCGGGGTGAGCTCGACCGCGTGGGCGACCAAGATGTCCGGCCCCATGCCGATGAGCTGGTCGAGGTAGGCCGTCGGGGTGAGACCGCTGCGCTCGGCGATGATGCTCACCTCGTCCCGGCTCTCAGCCAGGTGGGTGTGCAGCCCGACGTTGTGGTCCCGGGCGATCCGCGCGGTGGCCTGGATCGTCTCCTCCGAGCAGCTGTAAAGCCCGTGCGGTCCCAGCCAGGCCCGGATCAGCGGACTCGGGTCGCGGGTCACGCTCTCCAGCAGGGCCAGGCTGGACTCCAGGGACTCGCCGACCCCGACTGGCGTCTCCACCAGTTGCGGGGCGAAGGTGGCGCGCAGGCCGGAGGCCCGAGCCACGCCCGCGGCCACCTCGGGGAAGCGGAACATGTCGATGAAGCTGGTGAAGCCGCTCCGGATCAGCTCGAGTTGAGTCAGGCCCGCGGCAGCGTGCTGGTGCTCGGGCCGATAGGCGCGGTCCTTGGGCTGGGCGTAGACGTTGAGCCACTCGGTGAATCCGAGGTCCTCAAACCAGCCCCGTTCCATGCACTCGTGGGTGTGCGCGTTCCCGAAGCCGGGCAGCACGACCTGGCCGGCCAGCGCGATCTCCTCCGCCCCGCGATGGGGCAGGCTCGCACCCAGTGCGACGATCTCGCCCTCGTTGATGGCGATGTCACCGTCGAAGCAACTGTTTTGGCCATCCATCGTCAGGACGGTCGCCCCCCGCAACACGAGATCCACCGATTGGTCGCGTGCTGCTTGGCCTGAAACGTCGGCCATCGCGTTTTCTGAACGTGCGCCCGCCACGGGTCTCCTCCGAGTTGACTTGTCGAGCTGTGGGAATAGTTAGCCGAGGGCGTCACCGCCTCAGATGGGGTCACCGGTGGTGGTGTCGCGGCCGGCCAGCGGCGCGAGGATCTCGACGATGCCGGGCAGCGGTCCGGCTTGCCGGAAGAACTCCCGGTCCACCTCGTCCATCAGGGCCACGGCCCGCTCCGCGATCGCCTTGCCGGCCGGCGTGATGTTGATCCGCCGGACCCGGGTGTCGAACTGATCGACGGTGCGCTCGACCAGCCCGTCCCGCTCCATCTGGCGCACGACTTGCGACATCATCACCCGATCGAGCCCGGCGTGCTCGCTCACCTCGCGCTGGCTGGGATGCCGCCCGGTCCGGCCGAACCACCAGACGGTGCCGAGAATCGAGAACTGGACGTGGGTGAGGCCCTCGGTCTTCAAGGCCGCGGCCACGACTCGCTGCCAGCGAAGCGTCGCGTGCCAGAGCAAGAACCCAGGGCTGGTGCCGGCCGAGTGCTCGCCGAGCAGCCTGGACACGTCCTCCGCAGTCAGCCGCTTAACCATTGCCACCCTTTTCCGACGTCCGCCAGAAGTGAGAACACTCTCCGCGCGTACGCCTTAATCTACCGCGCGCGATCACCACGGCGTGGTTGGACTTCGTTTCGCGTGTCGGTATAGATTGCGCACATACTATCTGCTGGCATCGCCGCCGCAGGCCAGCCCGTGGACCCGCGCCACCCTCAGATGCCGCTGGAGCAGCATGAGACGGATCTCGATCCAGACTCCCCCGCAATCGACGAGCTTCGCGCAGCTTCGGGATTTCTGGCAGGCGGCCGACGACCTCGGCTGTCACGCCGGCTACACCTTCGACCACCTGATTCCGCTGCTCCCCGGGGAGAGCCCGACCTACCGGCCAACGGGTCGCCGGGTCGGCAGCCAGCTGGACGGCTGGCTAGCCGCGACCGCGCTGGCCGCGGTGACCAGCCGCCTTCGGATCGGAACGCTGGTCAGCGATGTGACACTGCGACCACCCGCGCTGCTGGCCAAGATGGCCGTCACGCTCGACCACGTCAGCCAGGGACGAGCCATCCTCGGTCTCGGCGCGGGCTGGCATCAGGAGGAGCACCAGATGTTCGGAATCGAGTTTTTCCCAGCCGGCGAAAGGGTCAAGCGCCTCGACGAGGCCCTGGAGCTCTTCCACCTGCTGCTCGCTGACACCGAAGCGCCCAGTTACCAGGGCGAGCACTACGCCGTCAACGAAGCCCTCTTCGAGCCCAAGGCCTATCAGGACGGTGGCGCGATCCCGGTGCTGGTCGGCGGATCTGGCGCCAAGGTCAAGCGCGCCGCCGCCCGCCACGCCGACCTGTTCAACGGTTTCGCCCCGGCCGCCGGTTGGCCCGCGCTCAACCGCGAGCTCGACGGCCTGTTGGCCGCAGCCGGACGGCCCTCGACCGCCCTCGCCCGCAGCGCCTACGTGTTCGCCGAGCTCTCAGCCGACCCCGGCCGTCAGCAGGGCCTGATCGCCGCGGTCGCCGACCGTAACGGCATCGAGGCGGGCGAGGCGCGCGGTCGCGTCCTGCTGGCCGACCCCGAGCACAACCATTCAGTGCTGGAAGGGCTGTTCGCCGCCGGCGTCGACGAGGTGGTGCTTGGTTTGGCCCCGCCGTATGACCCCGGCGACCTCGCGGTGCTCTCCGACGAGCTCGCTCAGCCGGCGAGCCGGGCGCAGGCCCGTCGATGAGCGCCGAGCTGATCATCCGCAACGGGCTCTTTCTGACGATGGGGCCGCAGGGCGCCGTCGAGGGAGATTTAGTCGTCCGCGACGGCCTGATCGCCGCCATCGGGGCGGGCGCGGCCGGCCTGAGCGAGGCGCCGGAGATCGACGCGGGCGGCGCCATCGTGCTGCCCGGTCTCATCCAGGCCCATGTGCACCTGGGTCAGACCTTGTTCCGCGGGGTCAGCGACGACGTGGACGTGGTCGACTGGCTGCACGACTGGATCTGGCCGCTGGAGCAACGCCACGACGAGGCGTCGATGGCCGCCTCGTGCCGGCTCGGCGTCGCCGAACTGCTGCTCGGCGGAACCACGACGGTGCTGTCGATGGAGTCGGTCCACCACACCGACGCCTCGTTCCAGGCGGCGGCCGACCTGGGAATCCGGGCTTTTATCGGCAAGGCCCTGATGGACTACCGCGAGCCGGGCACCCACATGTTCGGCGAGAGCACCGCGGACGCGCTCGCCGACGCCCGGCGGCTGCTCGCGACCTGGCACGGCGCCGAGCAGGGCCGGCTCAAGGTGGCGCTGTCGCCCCGCGGCCCGCGCAACGCCACCGTAGAGCTCTGGCGCGAGGTGGTCAAGCTGGCCGAGGAGCACGAGCTCATCCTGCACACCCACGTCAATGAGAACCGCGCCCAAGCCGAACGAGTCGCGCTCACCGGAGACGGCCGAGACGTCGTGGCGCTGGCGGCCTGGGGCGCGCTCGGACCGCGGCTGGTGATGGCGCACTGCGTCTGGCCGGATGAGGTCGAGCTTGAGCTGATGACCCAATACGGTCCCAGCGTCTGCCACTGCCCGTCGGCGAACCTCAAACTCGCCTCCGGCCTGGCGCCCGTTCCGACCTACCTCGAACGCGGCATCAACGTCGCCCTCGGCGCGGACGGCGCGGCCTGCAACAACAATCTCGACGCCTTTCAAGAGATGCGGCTGGCCGCGCTGCTGCACAAGCCCGGGCACGGGCCGCGGGCGATGCCGGCGGCCACCGTGTTGGAGATGGCCACCCGCGGCGGCGCGCGGGCGCTGGGGATGGACCGCGAGATCGGCAGCCTGGAGGTCGGCAAGAAGGCCGACGTCGTCATCCTGCGGCCCGACCGCGCCCACAGCGCCCCAGCCAACGTCAACGACCTCGCCTCCTCGATCGTCTACAGCCGCACGGCCGCCGACGTCCGGACGGTGTTGGTCGACGGGCGCGTCGTCGTCCAGGACGGGGTGCTGAAGACGGCCGCGGAGGACGAGATCGTCGCCGAGGCGATCAAGCAGCGAGAATTGATCCTGCAACGACTGGAGGCTTAGATGACTTACTCAGCTAGCAGCACGCGCTATGAGGCCATGCCGTACCGGCGGGCGGGACGAAGCGGTCTGCTGCTGCCGCTGCTGTCCCTCGGGCTCTGGCACAACTTCGGTGACGACGTGCCCTTCGCCCGCCAGCGCGACATCCTGCGCCGCGCCTTCGACCTGGGCATCACCCATTTCGACCTGGCCAACAACTACGGGCCGCCGCCGGGCAGCGCCGAGCTGAACTTCGGCCGTCACCTGGCCGCGGACTTCGGCCCGCACCGCGACGAGTTGGTCATTTCCACCAAGGCTGGTTACGACATGTGGCCCGGCCCGTACGGCGCCTGGGGCTCGCGCAAGCATCTGCTGGCCTCCCTCGATCAGTCTCTGCGCCGCCTGGGCCTGGACCACGTCGACGTGTTCTACAGCCATCGCCTGGATCCCGACACTCCGCTCGAGGAGACCATGCAGGCCCTGGTCAGCGCGTTTCACAGCGGCAAGGCGCGCTACGTCGCCATCTCCTCCTACTCGGCCGAGCGAACCCGGCAGGCCGAGGCGATCCTGCGGAGCGCCGGCGTCCCGCTGCTGCTGCATCAGCCCTCCTACTCCATGCTCAACCGCTGGGTCGAGGACTCGCTGCTCGACGTCCTCGGCGAGCTCGGCGTCGGTTGCGTCGCGTTCTCGCCGTTAGCCCAGGGCCTGCTGACCGACCGCTACCTGGACGGGATTCCCGAGGGATCCCGAGCCAGCCAAGGCAAATCGCTGTCGCCCGGTCAGCTCACCGACTCGCTGCGCGAGCACCTGGTGGCCCTGAACGCGATAGCTCGCCGACGCGGACAGACCCTGGCCCAATTGGCCCTGGCCTGGACGCTGCGCGACGAGCGAATCACCAGCCTGATCACCGGGGCCTCCAGCGTCGCCCAGCTCGAGTCGAACGTCCAGGCGCTGAGCAACCTCGCGTTCGCCCCAGCCGAGCTGGCCGAGATCGACGAGCACGCCGTCGAGTCGGGCATCAACCTGTGGAAGCGCTCCAGCGATTCCTGACCGGCCGGGAGGGACAGCGGACGAGGGCCGGCGTCAGTCGGTGATCAGCACGTCCAGGGTGCGCGGCCCGTGGACGCCCTCGACTCGCTGGAGCTCGATGTCGCTGGTCGCGCTCGGCCCGCTGATCCAGGTCAACGGCCGATCGGCGCGCACCGCGGCCACCCCGTCGGCGACGTTGGCCACGATCTGGCTCGCCCGGATCACGACTAGCAGATAGTCCGGGACGAGGCTGAGCGCGCGGCGGCCCTGCCCGGCCCCGCCGTCGAGCACGATGGTGCCGGTCTCCGCGATCGCCACGGCGCAGGTGGAGACGGTGGCTGGGTAGCGATCGAGTTCGGCCGTGCTCAACCCGTCGTCGCTGATCGCCTGCACGGCGGTCGCGGCCAGCAAGGTGAGGGGAAAACCGTCCGGCACGATGACGGTCTGGACGCCGCGATCGCGCAGAGTCGCGGCCAGGACGTCCGCCGCCGTCGCCGCTGAGGCCCGGTGCACCACCGCCCGGTAGTCGATGAGGCGCTCGGCCAGCAGCGCCGTCAGATCGGGCGCGCTCGCGGGCTGGCCCGCCCGCCGGTAGGCCCGAGGCACGACGA
>JAOPUY010000456.1 GCA_025963265.1 Frankiales bacterium
TGCGGCCCTCGAAGTCCTTGCCGAGGGTCCAGCCCTTGATGGTGTGGGCCAGGATCACCGTCGGCTGCCCGACGTGCTTGGTCGCCGCCTCGAACGCGGAGTAGACCTTGCGGTAGTCGTGCCCGCCGCGCGGCAGCTTGCGGATGTCGTCGTCGGTGAGGTGCTCGACCATCTTTCGCAGCCGGGGGTCGCCGCCGAAGAAGTTCTCGCGGATGTAGGCGCCGGACTCGACGGTGTAGGTCTGGAACTGGCCATCCGGCGTCGTGTTCATCTTGTTGACCAGCACGCCGTCACGGTCCTGGGCCAGTAGCGGGTCCCAGTCCCGGCCCCAGATCACCTTGATGACGTTCCAGCCGGCGCCGCGGAAATTCGACTCGAGCTCTTGAATGATCTTGCCGTTGCCACGCACGGGGCCATCGAGGCGCTGCAGGTTGCAGTTGATCACGAAGGTCAGGTTGTCGAGCTCTTCGCGGGCGGCCACGCCGATCGCTCCGAGCGACTCGACCTCGTCCATCTCGCCGTCGCCGAGAAAGGCCCATACGTGCGAGTTGGAGGTGTCGGTGATGCCGCGGGCGGTCAGGTAGCGGTTGAAGCGCGCCTGGTAGATGGCGCCGATCGGGCCGAGGCCCATCGAGACGGTCGGGAATTCCCAGAAGTCGGGCATCAGGCGCGGGTGCGGATAGGACGAGAGCCCGTACGGCGCCTTGGAGCGCTCTTGGCGGAACCCGTCCAGATGCTGCTCGGACAGGCGGCCTTCCAGGAAGGCGCGGGCGTAGATGCCGGGGGCGGCGTGGCCCTGGAAGTACACCTGGTCGCCGGTGCCCGAGGCCAAGTCCTTGCCGCGGAAGAAGTGGTTGAAGCCGACCTCGTAGAGCGAGGCGGCCGAGGCGTAGGTCGCGATGTGCCCGCCGACGCCCAGGTGCTTGTTGGCCCGACTGACCATGATCGCGGCGTTCCAACGGATGTAGGCCCGGATCCGCCGCTCGATGTCCTCATCGCCCGGGAACCAGGGCTCCCGCTCCGGGGGGATCGAGTTTATGTAGTCCGTGCTCCGCAGCGCGGGCACCCCGACCTGTCGCTCCCGGGCGCGCTCGAGCAGCTTCAACATGAGGTATCGGGCGCGTTGCCGCCCGTCATGGTCGATAGCGGCGTCGAAGGACTCGATCCATTCGCGGGTCTCGCTGGGATCGATGTCCGGCAGCTGGTTGGGCAGGCCGTCAGTGATGATGCTGTAGCGATCACTAGTCACAAGATTATTGTCCTCCTGCGCTGCAAGCGACTCGCACGCGGATACGCCTTCAGAGTGCTCGAGAGACCGACTGACACGAGATGTTTACCCGCCGAAACGGGTTCGAAGTTGCCTCGTCAGAGGAGTGTGGTTATCTCGGACTTGCCGTTACTGCGAAGATAGGGCTGCTGGAACGTAAATACGGCACGACAGCACCGAACCCACGTGCTGGCAGGATGGCAACACTCAGCGGGCTGGCATCGCCGCTGTTTCAACCCACACGGAGGCAGGACTAGTGAGCACGTCCCCCGGAACCGGGGAAAACACGGCCACGATTGTGGACCGGCTCGGTATCGAGCACGGCATGGTCGTGCAGGAATTGGGATACGACGACGACGTCGACCACGCCCTGCGCGACGCCATCGAGAATCGCATCGACGATGAGATGGTCGACGAGAATTCCGATGACGTAGTCGACGTCGTCCTACTGTGGTTTCGCGCGGACGACGGCGATCTGGTCGACGCCCTGGTCGACGCGATCGCGCCGATGGCCGAAACCGGCGTCATCTGGCTCCTCACGCCCAAGCGCGGCCGCGAGGGTTACGTGGAGCCATCCGACATCTCCGAGGCCGCCCCGACGGCCGGTCTGTCGCAGACCTCGCTGCTGCCGGTGGCCGCGGAATGGACCGGTGCTCGGCTGGCGCCGCGACGGACCAAGCCGGCCGCTGACCGCAAGGGTGAGCGGCGATGAGCAGCGGGATCGAATCGGACGGCCCAACACCGGACGGATCAGCGCCGGACGAGTCAGCGCCGGACGGGCTTCGGCCGGTGGCGGTGGGCGAACCGGCCCCGGACTTCCAATTGCGCGATCAGAACAACGAGGTCTTCACCTTGTCGGGGTTTCGCGGGGAGAAGGCGGTTTTGGTGGTCTTCTACCCGTTCGCCTTCACCAACATCTGCACCGGCGAGCTGGGGCAGATCTCCAAGAACCTCGACACGTTCGCCTCGCCGGACACCCAAGTCTTGAGCATCTCGATCGACAGCCCGTACGCGCACAAGATCTTCGCGCAGCGGGAACGGCTGGAGTTTCCGCTGTTGTCGGACTTCTGGCCGCACGGAGCGGTCGCGCGGTCCTTCGGCGTGTTCAACCCCGAGGTCGGCGTGGCCAATCGGGGCACCTTTCTCATCGACCGCGACGGCGTCGTGCGCTTCAGCGAGGCGAATGAGATCGGGGTCGGCCGCGATCCGCAGCGCTGGCTGGCTGAGATCGACCGGCTGAAGACGAACGCCTGAGCTCTTAGCGGTTTCCGGCGAGTCGGTCGTTGCGCGCGGCTCGCTTGGACTTCGCTGCTTGCAGAGCGCTCGGCCGCGCGGCCAGCGGTTCGGCTGGTCCCTTCGGCCCACTGGGTCCGTTCGGCCTGTCTGGGCCGCGGGGTCCGCTCGGACCGGTCGGCGTCGCATCGCCGCGGCTGGTGCCCTCGGTCTGCTCGGACAGGTCGCGGCGGCGCTCAGCCGCGGCCAGCACGAAGGGCAAGGCCAAGGCCAGACCGCCGAATAAGTACCACTGGACGACGTAGGCCGCGTGCTGCGGCACCGCCGCGCCGCCGGCCGGATTGGACAGATCTGGCCCCGGGATGACGGTGAGCCCGGCTGAGCCAGCCTGCCCGCCGAGCAGCTCGCCGTAGCCGTCCCACACCGGCAGCCTGAGGCGGGTCTGCTGATCGGCGACGTTGATCGAGAGAACCTGGTTGGACGGCAGCGAGCCGAGTCGGTCGGCCCGGGTGGCGGCCGGTCGTAGCCGCGCGGTGATCGTCACGGTTCCGGTCGGAGCGGGCGGGGCCACCGGGGTGTCGGCCGCCTGCTGCGTCTGGGAGATGAAGCCGCGGGCGACGAGCAACACGCCCTCGTTGGTCTTGAACGGGGTCAGCACGAGATAGCCGACGTCGTCGCCGACGTTCTGGCCGCGGACCAGCACCTCGTTGGCGTCCAGA
>JAOPUY010000425.1 GCA_025963265.1 Frankiales bacterium
GACGTCTCTCGCGTTCTCGATCGGATCGCGCACCAAATCCTCGAGAAGACCCACGGCGCGTCCGGCGTGGTGCTGCTGGGCATCCCGACCCGCGGCGAGTACCTGGCCCGGCGGCTCGCTCAGCGCATCGAGTCCTTCGGCCAGCTCAGCATCGGACTGGGCACCCTGGACATCACCCTGCACCGCGACGACCTGCGCACCCAGGGCGTTCGGCCTCTCGGCCGCACGGTCGAGCCGGTCGGCGGGGTGGACGGTCGGCTGGTCATCCTGGTCGACGACGTGCTGTACTCCGGCCGCACCGTCCGCGCCGCGCTGGACGCCCTCACCGAACTGGGTCGTCCCAGTGCGGTGCAGCTGGCGGTCCTGGTCGACCGCGGCCACCGGCAGCTGCCGATCCGGGCCGACTACGTCGGCAAAAACCTGCCGACCTCCTCGACCGAGCAAGTGCGCGTGACGCTGAGCGAGACCGACGAGTTCGACGCGGTGTACATCGAGCCCGCGGCCGGCGAGGCCTCAGCAACCGAGGTGGTCTCGTGACGAGCCACCTGCTCTCGGCCGGCGACCTCAGCGCCGAGCACGCGCTGACCATCCTGGACTCGGCCGAGCAGATGTACGCCATCCAGTCGCGGCCGATCAAGAAGCTGCCCACCCTGCGCGGGCGGACCGTGGTCAACCTCTTCTTCGAGGACTCGACCCGGACCCGCTCCTCCTTCGAGATCGCGGGCAAGTGGCTCTCGGCCGATGTCATCAACATCAGCGCGAAGGGCTCCAGCGTCAGCAAGGGCGAGAGCCTGCGCGACACCGCGTTGACCGTCGCCGCGATGGGGGTGGACGCTCTGGTCGTGCGCCACGCGAGCTCAGGCGCCGTGCAGCGCATCACCGAGTGGGTCGACTGCCACGTGATCAACGCCGGCGACGGCACGCACGAGCACCCCACCCAGGCCCTGCTGGACGCCTTCGCGCTGCGCCGGCGCATCGGCGACCTCACGGGCAAGCACGTGGTGATCGTGGGCGACCTCACCCACAGCCGCGTCGCCCGGTCGAACGTGCTGCTGCTCAACACCCTCGGGGCCCGCGTGACCCTGGTGGCGCCGCCCACGCTCATGCCCGCCGCCGTGCACACCTGGGAGTGCGCGACCAGTTGGGACCTGGACGAGGTGCTGTCAGGCAAAGCCGCCGGTGACGTCGACGCGGTGATGACGCTGCGGGTGCAGCGCGAGCGGATGAGCGGGGGCTACTTTCCGACCGAACGGGAGTACGCGATCAGCTACGGGCTGAGCCCGCGCCGGCTGTCGATGCTGTCCGAGGACGCGCCGGTCCTGCACCCGGGCCCGATGAACCGCGGGCTGGAGATCTCCTCGGCCGCGGCTGACGGCCCGCGTTCACTGGTCTTGGACCAGGTCAAGGCCGGGGTCGCGGTGCGGATGTCAGTGCTCTATCACTTGTTGGCCGGTGCGCAGCCTGCGCCTGTACTAGAGGAGGCGGCCGGACTGTGAGCGTCCCCAGCCCGAATGACGACGATTCCTACGGACGGCGCCGCCCTCGCAAGACCGTGCTGCTGCGCGGCGTGCGGCCGCTGGGCGGCGAGAAGGTCGACGTGCTCTTGCGCGACGGGTTGATCGCCGAGCTCGGCCCCGACCTGGCCGTCGACCTCGCCGCCAACGACGTCGAAGTGATCGACGGCCACACCGCGTCCGGATCGGCCATCCTGCTGCCGGCCTTCGTCGACCTGCACACCCACCTGCGCGAGCCTGGCCGCGAGGACACCGAGACCATCGCCTCCGGCTCCGCGGCGGCCGCCCTCGGCGGCTTCGGCTGCGTGCACGCGATGGCCAACACCACGCCGGTGGCCGACAACGCCGAGATCGTCGAGCAGGTGGCGCGGCTGGGCCGGCGCGCCGGACTGGTCGACGTGCGGCCGGTCGGCGCGGTGTCCAAGGGCCTGGCCGGCGAGGAGCTGGCCGAGATCGGCAACATGGCCCGGTCGGCGGCGGCGGTCCGGGTCTTCAGCGACGACGGGCGGTGTGTGTCCGACGCGCGCCTGATGCGACGGGCCCTGGAGTACCTCAAGCCCTTCGACGGAGTGCTGGCCCAGCACGCGCAAGATCCCCGATTGGCCGACAGCGGCGCCTGCGCCCACGAGGGCGAGCTGTCCGGCAAGCTCGGACTGCCCGGCTGGCCGGCGGTCGCCGAGGAGAGCATCATCGCTCGCGACGTGATGCTGGCCGAGCACACGTCCTCCCGCCTGCACGTCTGCCACGTGTCGACCGGCGGCAGCGTGGAGGTCATCCGCTGGGCGAAGTCCCGGGGCATCGAGGTCACCGCCGAGGTGACGCCGCACCACCTGCTGCTGACCTGCGACCTGATCGCCGGCTATGACCCGTTGTTCAAGGTCAACCCGCCGCTACGGCCGGCCGCGGACGTCGAGGCGCTGCGGGCCGGGCTGGCGGACGGGACGATCGACGCGGTGGCGACCGACCACGCCCCGCATGCCGCGCAGGACAAAGATCACGCCTTCGCCGACGCCGCCTTCGGGATGCTGGGCTTGCAGACCGCGGTCGGGGTGCTCATCGAGTCGATGATCAAGACCGGCCAGCTGGACTGGGCCGGGCTGGCCGATCGGATGAGCGTGCGCCCGGCGCGGATCGGCCGAGTCAGCGGGCACGGCCGCCCCATCGCCATCGGCGAGCCGGCCAACCTGACCCTCATCGACCCCGACGCCAGCTGGTCCGTCGTGCCCGAGGCGCTGGCCTCGCTGTCGACCAACACCCCTTACGCCGGGCGCACCTTGACCGGGGCGGTGCGGGCGACCTTCCTGCGGGGCCAGGCCACCGTTCGAGCGGGCGCGCTGGTCCCGGCGGCTGAGGATCAGGCGGTGCTGGCGTGACCCGGCTGGAGCTGGTTCTGCTTTTCATCCTCGTCTTCGTGCTCGCGGTCGGCGGGCTCCGGCTGGGCTGGCGCAACCGCGGTCGGCGCCAGGGCGAGATCGCGGCCCCGCCGTCCGAGCCCGCGGACTTTGGGCCCGACTTGCTGGCGCCGCTCACCGGTCTCTACGTGGGCTCGACCTACGCCGGGCAGTGGCAGAACCGAGTGGTGGTGCACACCCTGGGCGAGCGGGCCGAGGCGGTCCTGCGACTGAGCTCGGCTGGCGTCCTGATCCAACGACAAGGCAGCCCGTCGATCTTCGTGCCGGTGGCCGACCTGCTCGAGGCTCGGCTCGAGCCGGCGCTGGCCGGCAAGGTCGTGGGCCGTGGTGGGCTGCTGGTGCTGCGCTGGCAGCTCGGGGCGACCGATCTCGACAGCGGACTGCGGGCCGACGACAAGACCGAGTACCCGGCCTGGGTTCAGGCCGTCAACGCAATGGGCGCGATAGCGCATGTCTCGGATAGAGGAACGAACGTTGATGAGTAAGGCACTTCTCGTCTTAGAGGACGGCCGCAGTTTCAGCGGCGAGCAGTACGGCGCCCCGGGCGAGGTGTTCGGCGAGGCGGTGTTCAACACCGGGATGACCGGCTACCAGGAGACCCTGACCGACCCGTCCTATCACCGCCAGGTCGTCGTGCAGACGGCCCCGCATATCGGCAACACCGGGGTGAACGACGAGGACGCCGAGTCCGGTCGCATCTGGGTTTCCGGCTATGTCGTAAGAGATCCCGCCCGTCGCGTCTCGAGCTGGCGGGCCCAGCGCTCACTGGCCGACGAGCTGCGCCAGCAAGAGGTCACCGGCATCTCCGGCGTCGACACCCGCGCTCTCACCCGGCACTTGCGCGAGCGCGGCGCGATGCGCTGCGGAATCTCCTCGCTCGACCTGGATCCCCAATCGCTGCTGGCAAAAGTGCTCGACTCACCGCAGATGGCCGGCGCCGACCTCAGCGCGCAGGTCACCACGGCCGAGCCGTACACCGTTGCCGCCGAAGGGGAATCCCTCTTCACGGTGGCCGCGCTGGACTACGGCATCAAGGCCATGACCCCGCATCGGCTGGCCCAGCGCGGCATCACCACCCACGTGCTGCCCTCCTCGTCCAGCCTGGCTGACGTGCTGGCCCTCGGAGCCGACGCGGTGTTCCTGTCCAACGGGCCGGGGGACCCGGCCACGGCCGACGACGCGGTCACGCTGCTGCGCCAGCTGCTCGCCGCGCAACTGCCGGTCTTCGGGATCTGCTTCGGCAATCAGCTGCTGGGGCGCGCCTTCGGCTTCGGCACCTACAAGCTGCGCTACGGCCACCGCGGGATCAACCAGCCGGTCTATGACCGGGCCACCGGCAAGGTAGAGGTCACCGCCCACAATCACGGCTTCGCCGTGGACGCGCCGATCGACCGGGTGTCGGAGACCGAGTTCGGCGCGGTCGAGGTCAGCCACCTCTGCCTGAACGACAATGTGGTCGAGGGCCTGCGGGCCCACGACGTGCCCGCTTTCTCGGTGCAGTACCACCCGGAGGCGGCGGCCGGACCCCACGATGCCGCCTACTTGTTCGACCGATTCGCCGAGCTGTTAGACAAGCGCCAAGACAAGGCTGGTCGCTGATGCCCAAGCGCACCGACATCAAACACATCCTGGTCATCGGATCCGGGCCCATCATCATCGGCCAGGCCTGCGAGTTCGACTACTCCGGAACCCAAGCCTGCCGCGTGCTGCGCAGCGAGGGCTTCCGGGTCAGCCTCATCAACTCCAACCCGGCCACCATCATGACCGACCCCGACATCGCCGACGCCACCTACATCGAGCCGCTCACGCCCGAGTTCGTGGAGAAGGTGATCGCGGCCGAGGTCGCGCTGGGCCGCCCGATCGACTCGATCCTGCCGACGCTCGGCGGTCAGACGGCGCTGAATCTGGCCGTCGCGCTGCATGACAACGGGGTGCTGGCCAAGTACGGCGTCGAGCTGATCGGCGCCGACATCGAGGCGATCCAACGCGGCGAGGACCGTCAGAAGTTCAAGGACATCGTGCGCACGGTCGGCGGCGACGTGCCCTCCTCGGCCGTCTGCCACAGCCTGGCCGAGGCAGTCGCGTTCGCCGAGACGGTCGGGAACAAGGTCGTCATCCGCCCCTCCTTCACGATGGGCGGCTTGGGCTCGGGGCTGGCCAACTCGGCGGCGGAGGTGCGCACCCTCGCCGCGCGCGGGCTGGCCGCCTCGCCGGTCGAGGAGGTGCTGGTCGAGGAGAGCATCCTCAACTGGAAGGAGTTCGAGCTCGAACTGATGCGCGACCGGCTCGACAACGTGGTCGTCGTCTGCTCGATCGAGAATGTCGATGCGATGGGCGTGCACAC
>JAOPUY010000470.1 GCA_025963265.1 Frankiales bacterium
CGCTGGTTCGCCCGGACCTTCGACCGCTTCCTGGTCTTCGCCGCCGACGGACAGGTGATCGAGTCCGACGAGCCGATCTTCGACTCGGCCCGGGTCAGCCGCGCCTGATTTGGCGGGTGGGGGCCGTCCCGGTATCGTTGCCAGACGGCGCACTGTCCTGCAGCGCGCCGACGGCCATGCCCTGGGGTCACCCTTCGTCGAAGCCTCGACGAGACCGTGGGGGCGGTGCGAGTCACCGTGAAGACCGATTAGAGAGAAAGCGACCTCGTGTCCACCTACACCCCCAAGCCCGCCGATGTGACGCGCGAGTGGCATGTCATCGACGCCAATGACATCGTCCTGGGTCGCCTGGCCAGCCAAGCCGCCACTCTGCTGCGCGGCAAGCACAAGCCCTCCTTCGCCCCCCACTTGGACACCGGCGACTTCGTCGTCATCGTGAACGCGGACAAGATCGCCGTGTCGCCGTCCAAGCTCGGTGAATTCCGTTACCGGCACTCCGGCTACCCGGGCGGGCTGTCCAAGCGCACCGTCGGAGAAATGCTCGAGACGATGCCCGAGCGCCTGGTCGAACTCGCGGTCAAGGGCATGTTGCCCAAGACCACGCTGGGCCGGGCCCAGCTCCGCAAGCTCAAGGTCTACGCCGGCCCCGAGCACCCTCACATCGCGCAGCGCCCGCAGCCCTTCGTCATCAAGCAGGTCGCGCAGTAAGCGCGGGCTCGCACACCAGGCATTCATAAGGCATCCAGGAGACTCTTCAGTGACAACCCCAAGTTCGATGCCCGTCCCCGTGGTGGGCCGGCGCAAAGAGGCCATCGTCCGCGTTCGGCTCATCCCCGGCACCGGCGTGTTCACCCTCAACGGCCGCACCATGGAGAACTACTTTCCGAACAAGGTGCACCAGCAGCTCATCCGCGAGCCTTTCGTGACCCTGGAGAAGGACGGTCAGTACGACGTCATCGCCAGCCTCATCGGCGGCGGCATCACCGGCCAGGCGGGCGCGTTGCGTCTGGGCATCGCCCGGGCGCTCATCAACATCGAGCCCGAGGACCGTCCGGCCCTGAAGAAGGCCGGCTTCCTCACTCGCGACCCGCGGGTCAAGGAGCGTAAGAAGTACGGCCTGAAGAAGGCCCGTAAGGCTCCGCAGTACTCCAAGCGCTAGTCGGGCCGAGTCTTCCTTCATGGGGAAGCTTTTCGGCACCGACGGCGTCCGCGGTCTCGCGAACGCCGAACTGACACCCGAGCTCGCGTTGGCGATCGCCAGCGCGGCCGCTCGGGTGTTGGCGTCTCACCACTGGGCTGACTCAGTCGACGGCGGGCCGCCTCGTCGTCCCACCGCGGTGGTCGGCCGGGATTCGCGCGCGTCGGGCGAGATGCTCGAAGCCGCGGTCGTCGCCGGCCTCACCTCGGCCGGCGCCGACGTCCGGCTCGTCGGCGTGCTGCCGACCCCGGCCATCGCCTACCTGACCGGCTTCTACGGCGCGGACGTGGGGGTCGTGCTCTCGGCCAGCCACAACCCGATGCCGGACAACGGCGTGAAGCTCTTCGCCCGAGGCGGCCGCAAGCTGCCCGACGAGATCGAGAGCGAGATCGAGGCCGAGGTCGACCGCGGCTGGACCTCGACGCGGCCCGTCGGCGCGGCCGTCGGACGGGTCGTCGTGAGCGAGGACGGCCTGCAGCACTACCTGGACCACCTGCTCGCGGCGGCGCCGACCGACCTGGCCGGCCTGACCGTCGTCGTGGACTGCGCCCATGGCGCGGCCTCGACCGTCGCCGCCCGGCTGTACGAGGCCGCCGGCGCCCGAGTCATCCCGATCGCCTGCGCGCCCGACGGCCTCAACATCAACGACGGCGTCGGCTCCACCCACCTAGCCAGCGTCGCCGCCGCGGTGCGCGAGCACGGCGCTGACCTGGGCATCGCCCACGACGGCGACGCCGACCGCTGCCTGGCCGTGGACGCCGACGGCGAGACGGTCGACGGCGATCAGATCCTGGCCATCTGCGCTCAGGCGATGCAGACCCGGGGGGCGCTGATCGCCGACACCGTCGTCGCCACTGTGATGAGCAACCTCGGTTTCCATCACGCGATGCGCGCGGCCGGCATCACCGTGCTGACGACCGGGGTCGGGGACCGCTACGTGCTGGAAGCCCTCACCGAGCACGGCCTGAGCCTGGGCGGCGAGCAATCGGGCCACATCATCTTCACCGACGCCGCGACCACCGGCGACGGCCTGCTCACCGCCCTGCGGATCATGTCCCAGATGGCCGAGACCGGTCAGTCGTTGGCGACGCTGGCCGGCGTGGTGCGGCGCTTGCCGCAGGTGCTCGTCAACGTCACCGTCGTCGACAAGAACCGGGTCGCCAGCTCGGAGTCGGTGTCCGAGGCCGTGTCCGCGGCCGCGGTCGAGCTGGGCGATGAGGGACGGATCCTGTTGCGGGCCTCCGGCACCGAGCAGTTGGTGCGAGTGATGGTCGAGGCGGCCAGCCAGGCCGAGGCCGACGCGATCGCACACCGGGTGGCGGCGGTCGTCCGCTCGGCCTGAGAGTCCGCTGACAATCGGCTCTCGATTGGAACGGGCTCGCACGACAGGGCGTTGGGCCGAACAGGAACGCAGCCCAGGACTGC
>JAOPUY010000493.1 GCA_025963265.1 Frankiales bacterium
CCTGGACCAGTACGGCCATTTGTTCGGTGATCAACTGGACGACGTCGCCGACCGCATGGAAACGGCTCGGGCCGCTGCTGTTGCCCGTTCGTTGCCCAATGCCGATGTGATCAAGCTTCGGCCAGCCAACGGAAAGGCTACAGCCCAGTGAAAACGGGCCTTTTCGATGGTGCCCCCGGCAGGATTCGAACCTGCGCCACCGCCTCCGGAGGGCGGTGCTCTATCCCCTGAGCTACGGGGGCCTTGCGGCCCGTCCCGGGCAAATCGCTCGCCCTGGACCGCGGTGAAGCTTATCAGCCGAGCGGTGCCGCTTAGTCGGGCGGAGCCAACGGGCTGGCGCCGCGCTCGCGCAGCATCTGCTCCATCAAGATGATCTCGTTGCTCTGACTGTCGGCCATCTTCTGAGCCGCGTTGCGAACGTAGGCCGTGCTGGCGTGCTCGGCCGCCCACTGCACCATCGGCAAGCCGCCTTGGTGGTGGCGCAGCATCAGCTGCAGGAAGTCGATGTCGAGCGCCTTGCCGCTGAGGGACTCCAGCTGGTTCATCTCAGCCGGGGTAGCCATGCCGGGCATCAAGCCGTCCGTCTCGACGTGGTCGTGGGGGGAGCCGGCCATCCAGGCCATCTGGGGGTTGGGGTTGTTGGCCGGCAGTCCCCAGCCATCGAGCCAGCCCTGCATCTGGCCGACCTGGTTGTTCTGGCTGCTCTCGATGTCGTAGGCCAGGATCTCGATGCTCGGATCGGTCGTGTGATCGCGCACGAAGCCCGCCATCGTGACGGCTTGGCGGTGATGCACCGACATGTCCCAGGCGAAGCCGGCGTCCACCGAATCGGCGGTCGGCAGGGATGCCCCGTTGTCGCGATGGCCGATGAGATAGCCAGCCCCGCCGACTCCGACGAGCAGCGCGAGCGCGATGACGACGACGAGCACTCGGCGCAGCCCGCCCGTTGGCTGGTCGCCGTCGGCTGGCTCCAGCTCATCGGTCTCGTTCAGAGTCGCTGTCATCGGAATGCTCCCGCTCAGGAGTCGATGGGGTGGCCGGGCGTGCTCGGCTTGGTCTTGAAGCTGGCGTTGTCGCAGGAGGCGCCGAACTCCGGGGTGTTGGCTTGGTTGAGCTTCAAGTCCTTGATGAAGTCGGCGATCCGCGGGTCGCTGGCGGAGTCCACCGTGAGCTGGTAACCCCAGGCCTGCAGCGAGATGTTCGAGGTCAGTCCGGCGTAGGGCTCCATCCAGATGTACTGATTGCCCGCCACCAGCTTGGTCAGAGCGTCGATCTGCGCGGTGGCCAGGCCGGGCTTGTAGGCGATCCAGACCGCGCCGTGCTCAAGGGTGTGCACCGCGTTCTCGTTGGCGATCTGGGCCGGGTAGATGGTGCCCGAGCAGTCAGCCCAGACCGGCGCGTGATTGCCGCCCACGGGTGGGCTCTGCGGGTAGCTGATGACGCCGCTGACGTGGTTGCGGGTCAGTCCGGTGTAGTGCTTGATGCCGGGGATCGCGTCAGCCGCGGCGGTCCCACTGGCCGTGTCGGACTTGCCGCTGTTGCGAGTGACCGCGTATCCGATGATTCCGGCCGCCAAGGCGACGATGACGACCGTGGTGACGATCAGTCCCCACGGGGTCTGGCGCTTGTTCACGATCTTGCGTGACTGCACCTTCTTCGCAGGCGTTTTGCCCGTCGGGCCTTGTCCGGCTGCGGGCTTCTTTCCGCCCCCGGAGGAGGATTTCGTGGGCTTGGTCATCGGGTCGCTTTCTCGAATGGGGCCTAACACATCTGTGTGGGTGTCAGCAGGAGTCTAGAAGGCCGACCTAAGACTTCACCCATCCTGACGCGACTTAAGGCCCGCCAGTTCACTTGGCGGGGTTCGGCGCCGGTCCGCGCCCGGAGAAAAGCCAACGGGGGCCGCCACTAGCATGGATACGTGACTCCCGACGATCTGATCACCGCAATTCGGACAGCCGTCTCGCAGGCGGTCGACTCCGGCGCGCTTGCCGTGGCGGTTCCCGAAGACGTGGTGCTCGACCGTCCGCGCAATCCCGAGCACGGCGACTACGCGACCAACCTGGCGCTTCGGCTGGCGAAGTCGGCGGGCCAACCGCCACGGGCGGTGGCCGAGCAGATCGCCGTCCGGCTCCGGGAGGCGGCCGGAGTGGCCGCCGTCGATGTCGCCGGCCCCGGTTTTCTCAACATCACGGTCGAATCCGGCTCGCTGGCCCTCGTCGCCAAGACGATCGTCGAGGCGGGCGCTGACTACGGCCGGTCGGATCAGCTGGCCGGGCTCAAGGTCAACCTCGAGTTCATCTCAGCCAATCCGACCGGGCCACTGCATTTGGGCCACACCCGGTGGGCGGCGGTCGGCGATGCCCTGGGCCGAGTGCTGAAGGCCGCCGGCGCTGCGGTGACCCAGGAGTTCTACATCAACGACCGGGGCGTCCAAATGGACCGCTTTGGGGCCTCGCTCTACGCCGTGACCCACGGAGAGCCGATCCCCGAGCACGGTTACGAGGGCGCCTACATCCCGGAACTGGCCGCGCAAATCGTCAAAGAGAATCCCGAGGTGCTCGAACTCGATCGGGACAAGCAGATCGAGGGGTTCCGCGAGGAGGGCTATCGGCTGCAGTTGGCCCAACAGCAGCAGACCCTGAACGACTTCGGAACCCATTTCGACGTCTGGTACTCCGAGCGGTACCTGCACACCTCCGGCGCGGTCGAGCGGGCGCTCGACCGGCTTAAGGAGCAGGGAAAGCTGTTCACCGACGCCGACGCGTTGTGGCTGCGGACCACCGAGTTCGGCGACGACAAGGACCGGGTGCTGATCAAGAGCGACGGCGACCTGACCTACTTCGCCTCCGACGCCGCGTACTACGTCGACAAGCGCGACCGCGGCTTCGACGTGTGCATCTACCTGCTCGGGGCCGATCACCACGGCTATGTAAACCGGCTGCGGGCGATCGCGGCCTGTGCCGGCGATGACCCCGACCAGAACATCGACGTCTTGATCGGTCAGCTCGTGAAGGTGCTCAGGGACGGCGTCGAGGTCAAGATGTCCAAGCGCAAGGGCGACTTCATCACGATCAGCGACTTTGTGGAGTGGGCCGGCGTGGACGCCGTCCGCTACTCGCTCAGCCGTTATCCAGTGGACTCGCCGTTGGCCCTCGACGTGGACGTCATCACTCGGCAGTCCTCCGACAATCCGGTGTTCTACGTCCAATACGCGCATGCGCGCACCTGCAGCGTGACCCGCAACGCAGCGACGGCCGGGATCGAGCTGGGGGTCTTCGCGCCCGAACTCCTGAGCGAGGACACCGAAGCCGACCTGCTGATCGCGCTGGCCGAGTTCCCCCGGGTCGTGGCCACGGCCGCCGAACTGCGGGAGCCGCACCGCGTCGCTCGGTACCTGGAGGAGCTGGCCGGCACCCTGCAC
>JAOPUY010000509.1 GCA_025963265.1 Frankiales bacterium
AGACCGTCGTCGAGATCGCTGCGGTGGAGAACCGGCTCTCGCCGTGGTCGACCAATGCCCTGCCGATCGTGCAGGTGTGCGCGGCGCAAGGGATCGCTTTCCTGGCCTACAGCCCGTTGGGCGGCCAGCAGCGCGCGGGCGAGCTGGGCCAGCGACCGGAGTTCGCCGCCGTGGCGCAGGCCCGCGGCGTCTCGCCGCAGCAGGTCGCGCTGGCCTGGCTGCTGGATCTGTCGCCGGTCATCCTGCCGATCCCGTCCGCGCGGCGGCCCGCCACCATCCGCGACAGCCTGGCCGCGGCCGAGCTGCGGCTGACCGACGAGGAACGGGCCCAGCTCCGCGCCGGGCTGTGAGCGACGTCGAGGTCTTTCGGCCGATCGTTAAAGTCCGGGTCGGCGCGGACGATCTTGATCTTGTGAGGCGGCAACGACGCCGCTCACGCGGCAGCCGCTCGGACATCTTCGCCTTCCCCCGTAGGTGAAGAACCCGAGCGGCTTCGCTGCGTTCGGCCGCAGGCTCAGCTAGCTGGCCGCTCCTCGATGCTGTCGACGCGGTCGGGGTAGAAGGCGATGTGGTCCCGGATCTGGGCGACTGCCGGATACGGGGACTCGTAGACCCAGACCGCGTCGACGGAGCGATCGCCGCCGAGCGGCAGGCTGTAGTAACTCGCGTCGCCCTTGTACGGGCAATAGCTCGCGCTGTCACTGCGCTGCAGCAGCGATTGGTCGGCGTCGGAGATCGGAATGTAGTGCACCGCCGGGTAGGACGCCTCGCGCAGAATCAGCGCCCGCTGGCTGTCGGCCACCACACGCCCGCCGAGTGACACCACGATCCGGTTCGGGTTTGCCTCGATGCTGATGGGGTGATCCGGGCCGGGTTGCAGGACGGTCTTGTCGGTCATGAGCTCTCCAAAGGGGTCAGGGGCGCAGTCAAGGATGGGGCGCGTCCGGGGAGGAAGGGCAGGCAGGCAAAGGCGCGGTCGGCGACCGCGACGAGCTCGGCCGGGTCGCGGCCGCACTTGGAGATGACGTCGATTCCCCGCGAGATGGTCAGCAGCAGCAGGGCGATCTCCGGCGCCGGGACCTCCGGGTCGAGGTCGCCGTGCCGTTGAGCGCCCTCGACGCAGGAGATCAGCGCCTCCTGCAAGACCGTGAAGTCTCGGCAGATCCGTTCGTTGACCAGCGGGTCCTGGCCGTTCAGCTCGACCGCGAACTTGCCGGCCATGCAACCCAGCCGCTGCTCGTCGTCTATCAGGAAGTCGACCGCGCCCCGCAGGTAGTCGCGCAGTCGCAGCACCGCGGTCTCATCCGGGCCGCTGAGCGCGCTGACCATCGCCGTCTCGTTGCGCCCGCAGTATTCCTCGAAGGCCTGCATGAACATCGCGTGTTTGTCGCCGAAGGCGGCGTACAGGCTGCCTCGACCCAGGCCGGTCGCCGCCGTGATGTCATCCAGGCTCGTGCCGGCGTAGCCGGTCTTGCGGAACTGATTCTCGACCGCGCGCAGCACGGTCGGTCGGTCGAAACTCGGAGGGCGCGCCACGCCGACCACGATACCCGTTCTTGACAACTCAGTCCAGAACTGCCTAGGGTTCTTGACTGTGCGGTACAGAACCGGGACGCCGGCCCGCGCGATCGCGCTCGATTGCCTCTTCTCGATTGCCTCTTAGTCCTTGATTGCGAGTCAGCCATGACCGTTCACACCGAATCGACTTCTGGGTCGCCGGCCAAGGTCCCCATCGGGGCTCACCCACCCGACGGCGGCCCCGGGTCCGCCGGCCACTCGCCCGGGCGCCGGCACGTCCATCCCGCGGTGATCCTCGCGGTGCTGTCCAGCGCGAGCTTCTTGGCCCAGCTCGACGTCTGGATCACCAACGTCGGCCTGCCCGCGATCGGCAGCGGCGTCGGCGCCCGCTCGCTCTCAGACCTGAGCTGGGTGCTCAACGGCTACGCGATCGTCTACGCGGCCCTGCTCGTCCCGGCCGGCCGGCTGGCCGACCGCTTCGGGCGCAAGGCCGGATTCCTGCTCGGCCTGGCGATCTTCGCCGTGGCCAGCGTGGGCGCCGGGCTCAGCTCCGACATCTGGGTGCTCGTCGGCTTCCGGGCCCTGCAAGCGCTCGGGGCCGCCGTGCTCACGCCCTCCGCGCTGGGGCTGGTGCTGACGACGGCGCCGGCCGACAAGGTCAGCCAGTACGTCAAGATCTGGTTCACCTCCGGCGCGCTGTCGGCCACCGCCGGACCGGTGTTAGGCGGCCTGCTCGTCGAGGCCTCGTGGCGCTGGCTGTTCTTGGTCAACGTCCCGGTCGTCGTCATCGCCGCGGTGCTGGCCGTCCGACTGGTGCCGAACACCCGCCACGAGCAGGATGTTCGGTTCCCGGATCTGCTCGGGGGCCTGATCCTCATCCTCGGCGTGGGCGCGTTCGCCCTCGGCCTGGTCGAGGCCCCGAGCTGGGGCTGGTCCAGCGCCCGGTTCATCGTCGCGATGGCGCTGGCCGCGCTGGGCGTCATCGGCTTCCTCACCCGCTCGGCCCGGCACCCGGTGCCGGTGATCGACTTGACGCTGTTCCGCGACCGGATCTTCAGCGCGGCCAACCTGGGAGCGGTGCTGGCGTTCGCGTCGTTCTCGATCATGCTGCTCTCGGCGATTCTCTGGATGCAGGGGCATTGGCATTACTCCGCGATCCGGACCGGGCTCGGTTCGGCGCCGGGCCCAGTGATGTTCGCGCTGTTCGCGGCCGTCGCCGACATGCTGCAGCAGCGATTCCGGGTGCGGGCCAGCGTCATCGCGGCCGTCGGCTTCATCATCGCCGCGGTCGGCTCGGTGATGTTCGCCGTGTTGGTGCACAGCGATCCCAACTACGTCTCAGGGATCCTGCCGTGCTGGCTGATCCTGGGCACCGGGTTCGGTCTGGCCGTGCCGACGACCATCTCGGCGGCGACGCTCGACCTCAAGCCGGCCCAGGCCGCGACCGGCAGCGCCATCGTGTCGATGGCCCTGCAGCTCGGCGCGGTCATCGGGATCAGCATTCTGGTCGCCATTCTCGGAGTCGCCTCCAGCGGCGCCGGCCTGCACGTGTTCCGGGTCGGCTGGGTGGTCGCCGCCGGCCTCGCGGCGGCCTCGGTCCTCGCCGCGCTGGCCATCAGCCCGCGACGGGTCCAGCGCTAGCCGCTCTCGGAGCGTTGCCGTCGCCTGGCGCCGGCAACGCTCCGAATGCGCTGGAAATGGCGATGCCCTAGCCTGACTCCTGACATCGCTTACGGGCCGCCCGCGCGTGGTGTCGCCCGCCGCCAGCGACCAGCAGTGAATGGAGACCCAGCTATGCAGCTCGGAATGATCGGCCTCGGACGGATGGGCGCCAACATCTCGCGCCGCGCCATGCGCGACGGGCACGAGGTCGTGGTCTATGACGTCAACCCCGCCTCGATCAGCGAGCTCGAGGGCGAAGGCGCCACCGGGGCTCCCACGCTGGCCGAATTCGTGGCCAAGCTCGAGCGGCCTCGGGTCGCCTGGGTGATGATCCCGGCCGGAATCACCGGGCAGACCGTGGAGGCTCTGGCCAAGCTGCTCGACGAGGGCGACATCATCATCGACGGCGGCAACTCCAACTACCGCGACGACGTGCGACGGGCCGCGAAGCTCAAGGAGAGCGGCATCCACTATGTCGACGTCGGCACCAGCGGCGGCGTGTTCGGCCTCGAGCGGGGGTACTGCCTGATGGTCGGCGGCGACGACGTCGCCTTCCAGACGATCGAGCCGCTGCTCAAGACCATTGCCCCCGGCTCGGGCGACATCGAGCGCACCCCGGGCCGCTCGGGCGCGCCGGCGGCTGAGGAGCTCGGCTACCTGCATTGCGGGCCGTCGGGCGCCGGGCACTTCGTGAAGATGGTCCACAACGGCATCGAGTACGGCATCATGGCCGCCTTCGCCGAGGGCCTCAACATCCTGGACAACGCCGACGCCGGCATCCGCTCCACTGAGCACTCGGCCGAGATCGCCCCGCTGGAGGAGCCCGAGTACTACCAGTTCAACGTCGACACGGCCAAGGTCGCCGAGCTTTGGCGCCGTGGTTCGGTCATCTCCTCCTGGCTGCTGGACCTCACCGCGGCCGCGTTGCAAGCCAACCCAACCCTCGATGGCCTGGCCGGGCGCGTCTCGGACTCCGGCGAGGGACGCTGGACGGTGAAGGCGGCGATCGACATCGGCGTGCCGGTGCCCGTGCTGGCCGCCTCGCTGTTCGAGCGCTTCGCCTCGCGCGGGGAGGACCACTTCGCCAACCAGGTGCTCTCGGCGATGCGCCAGCAGTTCGGCGGCCACAGCGAATTGCCGGCGGGCGACTCGCTGGAGGCCGGCGCCGCGAATTCCGACCAGGGCGCCCAGAGCTGACGCGCTTGGTCGCCGGCCGGCGTGCGGTGGGCTAGCTCGTCTTGAGCTGGTCGATCGCGGCGACGTCGGCCGGCGACAGCTCGAGCAGCGCGGCGGCCATGTTGTCCTCCAGGTGGTCCGTCGAGGACGTGCCTGGGATCGGCAGCATGACCGGAGACCGCTGGAGCAGCCAGGCCAGCGCCACTTGCGAGGGGCTGGCCTGCAGCCGACGGGCGATCTTGGCCAGCGGTCCGCCCGGCTGCGCGAGCGCGCCGGTGGCCAGCGGGAACCAGGGGATGAAGCCGATGCCCTGCGCCTGGCTGTAGTCGAGCAGGGCCTCAGCCGAGCGGTTGCTGACGTTGAACAGGTTCTGCACGGTGGCGATCTGGGCGGTCTGCTGGGCTTGCTGCAGTTGGGCCACCGAGACCTCGGAAAGACCGATGTGGGCGATTTTGCCCTCGTCCTGGAGCAGCTTGAGCTCGCCGACCTGATCGGCCAGCGGCACCTTCGGGTCGACGCGATGCAGCTGAAACAACCGAATCTGGTCCAGGCCGAGGTTGCGCAAGCTCATCTCGCACTGCTGACGCAGGTACTCGGGCCGGCCCACCGCGCGCCAGTCACCCGGTCCGGCCCGCGTGAGGCCGGCCTTGGTCGCGATGACCAGGTCGTCCGGGTAGGGCAGCAGCGCCTTCGCCGTCAACTGCTCGGCCACGACGGGGCCGTAGGAGTCAGCGGTGTCGATGAAGTTGACCCCGAGCTCGACCGCGCGGCGTAGCACCCGCACTGCCTCCTCCGGGTCGGACGGATCGCCCCAGACGCCGGGTCCGGTCAGTTGCATGGTGCCGTAGCCGAGGCGGTGGACGGGCAGCACGCCGCCGATGGCGAACTGGCCGGAGGCCCGTCCTTCAGCGCCGGACGGGCGGGAAGCGGTGGTCATGCCTCCAGTCTGCCTCGCGTAGCTTGTCGGGGTGAGACGGCGAGCGGGTTGATGGCGACTGAGGACGGTCCAGCTGAGGTCGATCCCACCGAACAGCGGATCGCGGTCATCGGCGACGTCGGCGGGCACCGGGCGGAACTGGCGGCCGAGCTCGTCCGGCTCGGCGCTGACCCGGTGACCCTGGAGTTGCCGGCGGATCTCACGGTCGTCCAGGTCGGCGATCTGGTGCATCGGGGCCCGGACTCCGACGGGGTGATCGCCCTGGTCGACCGCTATCTGACTGACCAACCCGGGCAGTGGGTTCAGCTGGTGGGAAACCACGAGGCGCAGTACCTGCGGGAGCCGGACTTCGAGTGGCCCGAGACGATCGGCGAGGCGGCGGCGGCGACGGTCCGGGAGTGGTGGTCGAATGGCCGACTTCGGGCCGCGGTGGCCTTTCGCGCCGCAGGCGAGGATTTCCTGGTCACGCACGCCGGTCTGACCGAGGGATTTTGGCGGCAGGCCCTGGACTCGCCGGCCACGGCCGCCGACGCGGCGCGGGCGCTCAACTCCTTCATCGGCGCCCATGAGGGCGTGCTGTTCTACGCCGGTCAGATGCTCGGCGGTGGCGCCC
>JAOPUY010000513.1 GCA_025963265.1 Frankiales bacterium
ACTCGCGTAGCTCAGGTCAGCTTCACCCTCCTGCCACGGAGAGTCCGTGGCCGCACAGTCCACAGGAGGCTGGGTTACTCCCATGCGCCACTACGAAGTAATGGTCATTCTCGATCCCGAGCTCGACGAGCGAACCATCTCCCCGTCCCTGGACGCGTTTTTGAGCGTCATCAAGAAGGACGGCGGATCGGTCGACAAGGTCGACGTCTGGGGACGTCGTCGCCTCTCGTTCGAGATCAACAAAAAGGCTGAGGGCATTTACGCCGTCATCGACCTGCAGGCCGAGCCGGCCTCGGTCATCGAGCTGGACCGTCAGCTCAACCTCAACGAGTCGGTGCTGCGCACCAAGGTGCTGCGGCCGACGGTGAAGAAGGCCAAGACGGTCAAGGCCGAGGCGAAGGCGGCGGCGAAGGCCGCTGCCAAGAAGGCCGCGGTCTGAGATGGCCGGCGAAACGGTCATCACCGTCGTGGGCAACCTGACGGCCGACCCGGAGCTCCGGTTCACGCCGTCCGGCGCCGCGGTCGCGTCGTTCACGGTCGCTTCCACCCCGCGGACGTTCGACCGTCAGTCCAACGAGTGGAAGGACGGCGAAGCGCTGTTCCTGCGCTGCTCGATCTGGCGCCAGGCCGCTGAAAACGTCGCCGAGTCGCTCACCCGAGGCATGCGCGTAGTCGTACAGGGCCGGCTGCAGCAGCGGTCCTTCGAGACCCGCGAGGGCGAGAAGCGCACCGTCATCGAGATGCAGGTCGACGAGGTCGGCCCGTCATTGCGTTACGCGACGGCCAAGGTCAACCGCTCGCAGCGCGGCTCGACGTCGGGCGGCGGCTTCGGAGCCGACAACGCCGGAGGCGGCGGCGGCGGCAACTTCGCGCCGGCCGACGACCCGTGGGCCTCGTCTGGCCCGGCTGCTGGCGGAGCCGCCGGCGGCTTCTCCGACGAGCCACCCTTCTAAATCCAGTCCTTTACGTTTTGTTGAAAACGGAGCATCGAAATCATGGCTAAGCCACCCATTCGCAAGCCGAAGAAGAAGTCCAACCCGCTGAAGACGTCCCGCATCGAGTCGATCGACTACAAGGACACCGCGCTGTTGCGCAAGTTCATCTCCGACCGCGGCAAGATCCGCGCTCGCCGAGTGACCGGTGTCAGCACCCAGCAGCAGCGTGAGATCGCCAAGGCGGTCAAGAACGCCCGCGAGATGGCGCTGCTCCCGTACACCTCGACCGCTCGCTGATAGGGGGCTGACGAATATGAAGCTCATCCTGACTCGCGAGGTCGAGAACCTCGGCCTGGCGGGCGACATCGTCGACGTGGCCGACGGCTACGGGCGCAACTACCTCGTCCCCCGCGGCTCGGCCATCGGCTGGTCCAAGGGCGCGGAGAAGCAGATCACCCAGATCAAGCGCGCGCGCGACGCTCGCGAGATCCGCGGCGTGGACCACGCTCGTGAGATCAAGGCCCAGCTCGAGGGGCTCAAGCTCACGCTCAAGGCGCGGGCCGGTGACGGCGGCAAGCTGTTCGGCTCGGTCACCCAGGCCGACGTCGTCGGCGCGGTCAAGTCGGCCGGCGGTCCGTTGATCGACAAGAAGCGCGTGCACCTGCCCGGTCACATCAAGGCGACCGGTCAGCACACCGTCACCATCGAGCTGCTCACCGACGTCGTGGCCACAGTGCCATTAGAGGTCGCAGCTCAGTAGGCCCTGGCCTCGCCTGCGGTGACCATCCGTAGGCGGCTTGGTCGTCCGGCTCGGACGACCAGTGATGCGCCAAGACGTCCCCACAGAGCCCGGATCGCCCGTTTCGGCGAGCCGGGCTCTGTGCTGCGCCGGCACACAGTTTGCGCCCGTACACAAAGGTGTAATTAATTGTGGATCATTGGATCGTGCTGACTACTCTACGTAGTGATTCGTGCACATCATGTAGCACTCCGGTCGGCCTAGACGGAATGTTGGGTAAGACTTGAGTAGAGATCGAGCGTTCGGAATTAATTTCGGACCAGTTCTTATCCACAGGCGCAGGCGCGCAGAGCCCAGCATTTCCGGGCGCTGCACTGGAATCTCGCAAGTTATGCACCGGGGTATCCCCAACTCGTTAACACCTCTGACCGGCGTTGCCCACACTGTCGTCCACAAGTGTGTGCACAGGTGGAATTGCCGGGCCGCTCGCAGGTCCCTACGGTTACGTTCGGCCGGTTCACAGCAGCGTCCGCGCGATCGTCGCGCCGGCCCGGGCAGCACTCCCACGGGTTCTGTCGTACTCGAGTCGTACAACTGTGCTGCGCGCGCTTCTGGGCGCCGCTGAACGGTCGGCGCGGCTGGGCACGAGCTGACACGCAACGGTTGAACAGCAAGAGGGGCAGGCAGGGGTGTCAGTTGTAGCTGGCGAGTTCGGCAATTCCGGGGGAGACCCGCGGACGCCGAGATTCGACCGCACCCCGCCCCAGGACATCGAAGCCGAGCAGTCGGTGCTCGGCGGCATGCTGCTGTCCAAGGACGCCATCGCCGACGTCATCGAGGTGCTGCGCGGCAACGATTTCTACCGCCCCGCTCACCAGTTGGTCTATGACGCGGTGCTGGACCTGTACGGCCGCGGCGAGCCCGCTGACGCCGTCACGGTTGCGGCCGAGCTGTCCCGCACCGGGCAGTTGGGGCGGGTGGGCGGCCATCCCTACTTGCACACGCTGATCTCCGGCGTGCCGACCGCCGCCAATGCCGGCTACTACGCCGAGATCGTGGCCGAGCAGGCGATCCTGCGCCGCCTCGTGCAGGCCGGCACGCGGATCGTGCAGATGGGCTACGGCGCCGCGGGCCAGGACGGTGTCGGCACTGTCGATGAGATCGTGGATCGCGCCCAGGCCGAGGTGTACGAGGTCACCGAGCGACGCACGTCCGAGGACTACATCCGCATCGAGGACCTCCTCCAGGACACGATGGACGAGATCGACCGGATCTCCTCCAACGGCGGCATCGGGACCGGGATCCCGACCGGGTTCAGCGAGCTGGATCAGATCACCAACGGCCTGCACCCCGGCCAGATGATCACCGTGGCCGGCCGCCCAGGAGCCGGCAAATCGACCCTGGGTATGGACTTCGCGCGATCGGCGGCGGTCAAGCACGGCAAGCCGACGGTCT
>JAOPUY010000529.1 GCA_025963265.1 Frankiales bacterium
GCTGGAATGCCTGATCAAGGCGGCGCCGCTGCTCGCGCTCGGCGGCCAGCCGCTGCCGGTCGAGGCGTCCGGTCCGCCGACCGACGTCGAACTCAGCGCCGGGGTCTTCGACACGATGCTGGCCATCGACGAGGAGATCGTCGGGCTGGCTGATCACCTCGGCCGGCTGTCAGCCTCGGTCGCCGAGGTCTACCGGAGCGCTCTGCCCGACTTGGCGCCCGAGCTCGCCGCTCGGTTGGCCGGCACGCGCGGACGACACCGGGTGCGCGTCGTGGCCCACCGCTCGACACGGCCGAGCCAGTCAGCCCACCGGCCCGCGATTGCGTCGGCGTCCCGAGCACGGTCAGCGTCAGCGTCAGCGTCGAGATCCTGGCGAGTCCGACGCCGCCGAGCACGCTCACTCTGGCCACGGTGAGTACCCGGAGCGGCAACTGGCGCCACAAATGGAATGACCGCCGCTACCTGGCCGAGCTCGAGAACGCTCTCGCCGGCGAGGACGCCCGAGCGGACGCGATGGCGTTGCCGCTGTTCATCAGCGCGGCGGCCGATTCCCGCCGCGCGCAGTTCTATGAGACCAGCCGGAGCAATGTGCTCTTCGTGCCGGCAGTCGGTGTGCTGGTCACGCCGCCGCTGTCTGACCAGGTGCTGCCCGGAGTGAGCCGACGACGGCTGCTCGACGCCGCCCTCGATCACCGCTGGCGGGTCGAGATTCGCCCGGCCGCGGTGTCGGAGCTACTCCGGGCCCGACTCGTCCTCAGTGTCAACGCCCTGTCCATCACCGGCGTCGCCGACCTCGACGGACAGCTGCTCACTGCCGATCAGGACCTGCTCGGCCTGTTCCGGGGCTGGCTCCCCGAGTTCGCCGACCTCGACGTCAGCCAACTCGGCCGCCGGTTGCCCGACTAGCGCCTCGGTCTCGACGAGGTCGATGGCCTCATCGTCATAGACCTCGCCGTGGTCCTCCTCGACCAGCTCGACGACGGCCTCCGAGTGCGCGCCACACCCGTGGTCGACGCTGACGATCCGGCCGTCCGTCTCGGTGATCTCGTTGCCGCAGGCGCCGAACAGCGCGCGCAGCGACCCGGCCAGCGGCAGGAAGAAGCCGCAGCTGCCGCAGTGGGCCGGCGCTTGCTTGGCCATCGGGGTGTCCGGGCCGCCCGGGCCCTCATACCAGCGCTCGGCGAGCTCGTCGCGGCCAAGTCGCGACAGCACCCGGTGCCGGCCCTGGCCCAACTCGAACGCGACCTCCTCGACGGCCGGGTCGTCAGACAGCACGTAGCCCGGCGCCAACCGAGGGTCCTCGGGCGGCGTCGGCAGCACGTCGCCCGGACTCAGATCGCCGGGCTGCAACCGCTCGCTCCACGGCACCCAGGCCGGGGCGAGCAAAGCGCCCTCGCCCGGCAGCAGCACCACCTCGTCGACGGTCGGCTCGAAGCCGGGAACCCGGGCGACGGTGACTGCCCAGAGCCAGCCGTGGTAGCCCTTGAGGTTGGCTTGGAAACCGTGCACGACCGTGAGCTCGCCGTCGGCTCGCGCGCCGAGATAGTCGCCGACCTCGGTGCTCTCGCCGACCGCCAACTCATCGGAGGCGGTTTGGACCGCCGCCGACCGCGCGAGCTCGACCGCGCCGGCCGCCTCGGGATCCAATTCGAAGCCGGACGCGGGCGGCTGATCAGCCGGCGACATCGCCGGTGTTTGCACGGAATGGGCCGCTGAAGCTGTCGCTGACGACGCCCCAGCGGGCTGGGAATTGCTCGGGGTCACGACGGTCACCCACCTATTGTCTCATTGCGTCGAGTTCTGCCCCCAGATCGTCGCATCTTTGGGGCAGGATAGGAGCGTGAGCACCTACTGGGAGAACGACGGCTGGGAGAATTCGGCCGCCGACGGGTTCTCTCAGCCGACTTATCACAACACCCACCACACCGATCCCAACGGCCAGCCACCGCTCGAGGCCGATCCGGCCGGCCTCGGCGAACCGCCGCATCGCCACCCCGGCCCCGCGGCCCCCGGGCTCGAACGCGGTCCGGGCGTCGCCGCACCCGAGCGCGGTCGGCCACCGGGCACCGGCAGCGTCACGGTCACCCGCGCGGTGGTGGCCCGCAGCCGTTACTTCTCCAAGCTGGTCGCCCACAAGGTGATCTCGGCCAGCGAGGCCGACGGCGCCAAGGAATCCGGCCTAACGGCGATGATCTGGAACCAGGTCATGTCCTACGGGGCCGACGCCATGGTCACGGTAGCGCTGGCCGGCACCGTCTTCTTCTCGGCCAGCGCGACGGCTCAACGGGGCAACGTCCTGCTCTACCTGCTCATCACGATGGCCCCGTTCGCGGTCGTGGCGCCGGTGATCGGCCCGGCACTAGACCGGGTGCAGCACGGGCGGCGCTGGGTGATGGCGGCCACCGCGATCGGCCGGGCCGCACTCGCGGTGGTGATGGCCCAGAACTTCCACGACCTCTACGTCCTGTTCCCGGCCGCGCTTGGCTCATTGGTGTTGTCCAAGGCCTACTCGGTCATCCGTTCCTCGGCCGCGCCGCGGCTGGTGCCGACGACGCTGACCCTGGTCGAGGCGAACGCGCGGTTGAGCATCTTCGGCTTGGCCGCCGCGCTGATCGGCGGCGGCATCGTCGGCATCGCGATCAAGGTCACCGGTTCTTATCCGGTCGGCCTTTGGATCACCGCGCTCGCCTTCGCCGCGACCGCGTTCTACAGCTTTCGACTCCCCAAGATCGTCGACACCCTGCCGGCGGACGAGGCGGCCCCAGAGACCGCACCCGGCCGCGTCGCCGTGACCCGGGTCGAGAAGCCGGGGCCGCTGACGCTGCGTCGGCGCTTCGCCAGCTGGGCGGTCCGGGGCTATTCCGCCCCGACCGTGCTCGCGCTGCAGGGCGAGTGCGCGCTGCGCTGGTTGGCCGGGTTCCTGACCCTCTACATCGCCTTCTACGTCGAGGCCCAATCCCACGGCGTGGACGCGGTGTTGAGCCTGGGCGCGCTGGGCGTGGCGACCGGCGCCGGAAACTTCGTGGGCACCGGCGTCGGCGCGCGGTTGAAATTGGTGCGACCGGAGCTGATCGTGCTCATCTGCAACTCCATCGCCGCCGCGGCCTGCCTGATAGCAGTCATCTTCTTCAGCCTGGCGCTGGCGATCGTGGCCGCGTTGCTGTCGGCGATCAGCAACTCACTGGCCAAACTGTCCCTCGACGCGATCATCCAGCGCGACGTCCCGGAGTCACTGCGCTCCTCGGCGTTCGGCCGGTCGGAGACGTTCCTGCAGCTGTCCTGGGTGCTCGGCGCCACCGTCGCCAGTCTCGTTCCGGCCAGCAACGGCCGACTCGGCTTCGCGGTGGCGACCGCGATCACCGCCGGAGTGGCCGGGTTCATGGCGCTGCGGGCCCGAGCCGAACGCGGGCCCGGCCGGCAACGCGGGCCGCGTGGTCAGCGTGGCCCGGGCGGTCAGCGTGGCCCGGGACACACCGAAGCCACCCCGCATCCGAGCTCAGGGCGCCCCGGTAATCTCGGCGGGTGATTAATTCCCAGCAACCCTTGGACACCCCGCGTCGAACTCGGCGTCGGCTGCCGACCGTCGCCGCCGTTACCGGACTGCTGGCCATCTCGGCGCTGCTGAGCGCGTGCGACAAGCCGCAACCGACCGTCACCGTCTACAGCGGTTCGACGGCCAAAGCGGTCAGCGCGCAGCCACCGTGCCTGTTGCTGGGCACCTGCTCCCCCAACCAGGGTCGCGTCACCGGCCTTTCGGTCGAGCCGGGATCCACCGTCCTGATCGACGTGCCCAAGCAGCTCGCGGACGCCGGCTGGATCGCCAGCGCGTTCACTCAAGACAGCACGGGCAAGAACACCCCGGTGGCCGGCGCCGGCACGACGACCACCACGAAGCTGACGGCCCGGTTGCAAGTGCCCCAGGGCAGCGGCGGCTACTTCGTCCAGATCTCCTCGCTCAAGCCGAGCGATCAGCTCACCACCTGGATCGTGCGCGTCACCTACGGCGACTGAGTCTTGGCCGTTTCGCGCATCCTCGTCGTCACCGCGGTTGCCGCCGAGCGCGACGCGGTCCTAGCCGGCCTCCGCGCCGCCACTGCCACCGCCACGGTCGACGCGATTGTGCTTCAGGGGCGGGCGGAGGGTCAGGTGCAGACCGCTGCCGGGTTGGTGGATGTGATCGTGGGCGGGGTCGGGCCGGTGGCGGCCGCGGTGAGCGCCACTCGCCAGCTGGCGGCGGGCTATGACCTCGTGCTGGCGGCCGGGATCGCCGGCGGCTTCGCCCCCGCGGCCATCGGCGACGTGGTCGTGGCCGACGCGGTGGTGCACGCCGACCTTGGAGTCGACACCGAGGCGGGGTTCACCTCCATGGCCGAGCTCGGCTGGGGCGAGGTCGTCTTCCCGTCCGATCCGACGCTGGTCGCGGCGATCGCCGACCGGACGGGTGCGATCCGTGGAACCGTCCTCTCGCTCTCCGCCGTGACCGGGACCGCTCGCCGGCGCGACGCATTGCTCGCCGCTCATCCCGGTGCGGCGGCCGAGGCGATGGAGGGGATCGGGATCTGCCGGGCGGCCCAGGCGTTCAACATCCCGTTCGCTGAGATCCGGGCGATCTCGAACGCGGTCGGCCCGCGGGATCGGGATGCCTGGCGAATCGACGAGGCGCTGGCGGCGCTCGGTTCGGCGCTTGGCCGGCTGACCGCCGCACCGTTGCCGTCGGCCGCGTCCCGGTGAGTGCAAAATGAAGGCATGAGCAAGCTTTCGCTGGCGTTCTCCCCCTGCCCGAACGACACCTTCATTTTTCACGCCTGGACGCATGGGCTGATCCCGGAGGCTCCGGACACGATCGTGACCTACGCCGACGTCGACGTGACCAACACCGCGTCCGAGCGGGGCGAGTTCGACGTGGTGAAGGTTTCCTACGCGGCGCTGCCCTGGTTGCTCGACCAGTACCGGTTGCTGCCCTGCGGGGGCGCGCTCGGACGCGGTTGCGGACCGCTTGTGTTGACCGCGGACGGCCGGGCTGACCTCAACGGGGCGCGGGTCGCGGTGCCCGGCGAGCGGACCACGGCGTACTTGCTGATGCGGCTCTGGGCGGCCGGCCAGTCACCCGCGTCCATCGAGGTGGTGCCGTTCGCCCAAATCATGCCCGGGGTTCGAGCCGGCCGGTTCGACGCCGGCTTGGTGATCCACGAGGCCCGGTTCACCTACCCCAACTACGGCTTGCAGGCCCTGGTTGACCTTGGCCAGTGGTGGGAGTCCTCGACCGGTCACGCGATCCCGCTCGGAGCGATTTTGGCTCGCCGCGACAGCGAGCGCCCCGAACTCGACCCGGACCGCCTGACCGAGGTCATTCGAGCCTCGGTCGATCACGCTTACGCCCATCCCGACGCCAGCGCCGCCTTCATCGCCGAGCACGCCGACGAGATGGATCCCGAGGTGCAGCGCCAGCACATCGCGCTGTACGTCAACGAGTTCAGCCGCGATCTGGGAACCGAGGGTTTCGCCGCCATCGAGGAGCTGCTCGGCCGAGCGCACCAGGCCGGCTTGGTCCCGAGGCTCGGCTCGATCCGGGACTAACCCTCGCCGGCGTCATCGCGGTGCGACCGCGGTTGCCGCCGGGTCTGGGTTGGCCCCGGTCGCAATCGCGTCCCGGTCAGCCGTCTGGGCGGCCGCGACCTCAGCCCGGGCCCGTTCGGCGCTGACCGGCGTCAACCAGATGGCCAATAACGGGAACAGGGCGGCGACGCCGAACCCGACCGCGTAGCCGTGGCTGGCGATGAGGGTCCCCAGCAGCGGCGGCGTCAGAGTCGAGGCGACGTTCTGCGCGGTGTTCTGCGCCCCGAGCGCCCGACCGGCCCAGCTCGGCCCAGCGATCTCGGCCACCGAGGTGAAGGCCAGGCCGTTGTCGGCGACCGTGATGATCGCGCCGACCACCAAGGCGACTACCACCCAGCTCGGAGCCTCCCGATCGCACACCGCGACCGCGAGCATCACCGCGGCGCTGGCCACCGCGAGCTGTCGCATCGGCCGCAGCCGGCTGCCGACCCGGTCCGACCAGACACCGCTGCCGATCCGGCCGGCGGCCCCCAGCAACTGGGCGCCGAACAACACGCGACCAGCCATCGTCGGATCCCAGTCGCGAGCGCCGACCAGGTACACCATCGAGAAGCCCGACACCGCGAACTGCGGGACGACCAACATCGTCGAGGCCGCATGCAACCGCCACAGCACGGGCACCCGGTAGGGCGACCCGCTGTCGGCAACCGATGCGCGCGGCGGCCGGGGCGGGTCCAAGGCCAGCAACGCGACCAGCACGGCGAGCACCGCGCAAGTGGCCGCCGGGATGAGCAGCGCCGCGCCGACGCCCCAGTGCTCAGCCGCCGGCGGTAGCACCAGCGCGGCGTAGGCCACGCCGAGCGGCTGGCCGGTTTGCCGGATGCCCATCGCCAGGCCGCGTTCGTGCGGGGCGAACCAGCCCAGCACCATCCGCCCGCTCGCCGCGTTCACCGAGGCCGCGGCGGCTCCGGACAGGACCAGCAGCAGACTCAGCGCGGCGAGCGTGTGCGTTCGGCTGCCGTCGACCAGGAAGACCGCGGCTAGGGCTAGGCCCGCGAAGATCACCCAGCGCTCGCCGAAGCGGTCGGCCAGAGCGCCCCAGCCGATCAAGGTGAGCAGCAACCCCAGCGCCGGGGCGCCGACCAGCACCCCGGCCTGGCCGAGGGAGAGGTGCAGCTGCTCGCGCAGCT